>JBBRZY010000877.1:0-2030 GCA_038252885.1 Anaerolineales bacterium
ACGCCGCGCTATCTGGTCAGCTCTTCGCCCGACCAGGAAATTGTGGCTGAAATTCTGCCGCAGACCCACCCTGGCCCGCTGCGCGAGAGCGACTGGTCGGCCCTGACAGCCGGCGACTACAAAGCCGAGGACTGGCAATCGGCGCCCCCCCCCACCCAGCAAAACCAGCAGAAACACTATCAGGAAGAGGTGGAGAACGCCGAGCACAGCGAGCGCTGCGAGCGGGCCAAGAACTGCTTGGTCGCGCCCATCGGCGAGTTGGTCATCCAAGATTGGCAAACCGATGTCAAACGCATCACCTTCCGCGTGTACTGGGATGGTGTGCCGGCCGACTTCTGCGTGCTGGGCACGCAGCATGAGTTCTGCCAGACCGTGTACTACCATAAAAACGCCAACTACTGGCAGAAGCCTTAGGAGAACATTCCATGACGTGGCGCGTAATCGTCGGCACTCTCTGCTTCGTCATCACCATGGTGTTGTTTGGTTACGTGGCCGTAACCGAGCAAGACCGCATGGCGACCTTTGACATCGCCTACCAGGCCCGCCAGGTTGAAACCGGCGGCCAACTGTTCGAAAGCAACTGCGCCACCTGCCACGGCCTCGACGGCAAGGGCGGCGGTCGGGCCCCGGGCCTCAACTCGCCCGACCTGCTGGCCGGCAAGCCCCCCGTCCGCCTGCAGCAGGCCGGCTGGGCTGGCACGCTAGAAAACTACATCCACGCCACCATTGCCGGTGGACGCCCGCAGGGCTCAGTCACGTTCTCACAGTACGCAGAACGGATGCCCACCTGGAGCCAGGAGTTCGGCGGCCCGCTGCGCGCCGACCAGATCGACGCCCTGGTGGCCTATGTGATGAACTGGGCCCCGGCCTACGCCAACTTCACCCCCGAGCCGCTGCCGACGGTCGTGCCCGTGGGCACCGACATCACCGTCGCGCTCCCGGCCGGTGATGCCGCCAATGGCGAGGCCCTGGCCACCAGCCTGGGCTGCACCGCCTGCCACATCAGCGCGGGCGGCGCCACCACCATCGGCCCGGCCTGGCTGGCGGCCAGTGACCCCAGCGGCCAGGGCATCGGCACCCGCGCCGGCCTGCGCCTCACCGAAGCCGACTACACCGGCCACGCGACCTCGGCCGCGCAGTACCTGTTCGAGTCAATCGTCAGTCCCGATGCCTTCGTCGTGCCGAGCTACGCGCCCGGCGTGATGCTGAAAGACTTTGGCACCCGGATGGACGCGCAGCAAATGGCCGACGTCATCGCCTACCTCGAGACGCTGAAGTAAGCGCCGCGCTCTAAACCACAAGCCGGGCCACAGACAAGTGTCTGTGGCCCGGCTTTTTTTGCGCCGCGCCCTTAGAACAGCGGCCACCCGACCACGGCGACTGCCCCCCAAACCGAACGCCCCGCCGCCCCCACCTGCCGCCGCGACCCTAGCCATCCCCGGCACCAAGTCGTTCTGTCTGTTGCCGCCGTGTGCAAGTGCCGACGAAAAAAGCGGGGTGGTGGCACCCTGGTGCCATCCACCCCGCTTTTTTCGATAAGGGTCAGATAGACGCTCTCACCATTCCAACCTGCGGTCAGCCAGCCGCCTGACGGTGACAGTCCCCGCGCGCAGCACCGCCGCAGTCAATTACCCAACTTGCCCCCAGTGCATAAACCAACAACCCACTCGCTACCCACCGCACGCGCTACGGCGTGTCGGTCGGAATGCGCCAATCGGTGCCCACAATAACCTTAATGTCATACGCGCTGTCAGGGTCAGCGCTGATGATGGTCGTCACGCCGAACATGCGCTTGAGCCACCCAATGGTATACGGCTTGCCGCTGTAGGCCACAATCACCGAACTGGTGTAATCCGTGCGGTCGGCTGTGGCGCAGTCGAGCGCCTGCAGCCCTTGCGCCACCAGCCAGTCGCGCGTATCGCACGCCAGCCCCTCCACCCCCGCGCCGTTCAGCACCTCCACCTTGGCCCCCTCGGCCGCCATCAAGGCCAGCTCCTCGGCCGGGTCGGTCGGGGCGGTCACCCCGCCGG
>JBBRZY010000878.1:0-2026 GCA_038252885.1 Anaerolineales bacterium
GACGTGGACTCGCCCTGGCGCAAGGGCCAGCACGCGCTGTTCATTGACCACGCCAAGAACGTCAAGTTCAAGGACGTGGAGATCAAATGGGAAGGGCCAGTCTCCGCCCACTGGCAGAGCGCCCTGGCTGCCGAAAACGTGGACGACCTGGTGCTCGACAACGTGTCGGCCCGCCAGGCGCAGGACGGCGGCGCCGATGCCGCCATTGTGCTCAACAACGTGCACAACGCTGTGGTGCGCAACGGCACGGCCCAGCCCGGCACCACCACCTACCTGGCGCTGACCGGCACGACCAAGGACGTGGTGCTGTTCGCCAACGACACCCGCGAGGCCGCCCAGGTGCACGGCCAGTCGGCCGAAGTGGCCAAGGACGCCGTTCAGAACGGCTGGGGCTAACTCAACCTGACCGCCAAACTTCGGACGCCCCGGCGCAAGCGGGGGTGTCCGAAGTTTTCTTTTCTGCGCTACGCTGCAAAGGTGCCGCTATGACGATCAACTCCGCTTTCGATGTGACTGCCCTCGGCGAGTCGATGCTGCGCCTGAGCGTGCCCGTGGGCCAGCGGCTAGAAGCCGCCGACCAGTTTGCGGTGCACCTGGCCGGGGCCGAGAGCAACCTGTGCGGCGCGCTAGCCGCCATTGGGCGGCGCAGCGGCTGGGTGAGCCGCTTGCCCGACAGCGCCGTGGGCCGGCTGGTGCTGCGCCAACTGCGCGCCGCCGGGGTTGACACCGCCGCCGTGGTGCTTGCGCCCGATACCCGCCTGGGGCTGTACTTTGCCGAGTTCGCCGGGCCGCCGCGCGCCATCCAGGTGATCTACGACCGGGCCAACTCGGCCGCCGCCAACCTGACCGCCGCCGACGTCAACTGGGACTATCTGCTCAACACGCGCTACATCCATCTGACCGGCATCACTCCGGCGCTGAACGACGGCTGCCGTGCGCTAATGGCCGAGATCATCCAGCGCGCTAAGGCGGCGGGCGTGAAGATCAGCTTTGACGTGAACTATCGCGGCAAGTTGTGGACGCCCGAGCAGGCGGCCGCCACGCTCAAGCCGCTGATTGTGGAGGTTGACTTGCTGCTGTGCGGCCAGGCCGACGCGCGCACGGTCTTTGGCCTCGCTGGTGACGAGCACGCGCTGCTGGCCGGCCTGCGGGCGCTGACCCACGCCCCGCACGTGGCCATGACGCGCGGCGAAGCCGGGGCGGTGGCGCTCGACGGCGACCGGTTCCTCAGCCAACCGGCCGTGCCGGTGCAGATCGTGGACCGCGTGGGCGCGGGCGACGCCTTCGCCGCTGGTGTGCTGGACGGCCTGCTCGACGGCTCGCTGGCCGAGGGGCTCAAGCGCGGCACGGCCCTGGCGGCGCTGGTGCTCTCGCAGGAGGGCGATACGCTGATGACCACCCGCGCCGAGATGCAGTCTATCATCGTCAAGGGCGCGGCAGCGTCCGGCATCGTGCGCTAGGGGCGGCCGCTTCCTGCCTCAACAAAAAAACGCGCCGGGTAGGCATAGCCTACCCGGCGCGTTTTGCATTGTGTGGTTCGCCGGTCGGGTTAGGCCACCCGCACCGGCAGCGCGCGCAGCCCGCGCACGCCGACCGTGCCGCGCCAGCGCAACTGCTCGACGGGCACGGCCAACTTCATGTGGGGGAAGCGGGCCGCCAGCGCGGCCAAGGCGGCCTGGCCCTCCAGGCGGGCCAACGGCGCGCCCAGGCAGTAGTGGATGCCCAGCCCAAAGGCCACATGCCGGTTGGGCTGGCGGCCCAGGTCCAGCGTGTCGGGCCGCTCAAACACCGCCTCGTCGCGGTTGGCGGAGGCCAGCATCCCCATCACCTTGCTGCCGCGCGGCAGGCGCACGCCGTGGATCTCCACGTCGTCTAAGGCGGTGCGCGGCGTGCCATGCTCCACCGGGTTCGTAAAGCGCAGCAGCTCTTCCACGGCCGTGTTGATCAAAGCCGGCTCGGCGTGCAGCCGCGCATACTGATCCGGCCAGGCCAGGAGCGCCTCGGTGCCGTTGGCGATCAGGTTGAC
>JBBRZY010000879.1:0-2010 GCA_038252885.1 Anaerolineales bacterium
GCCAGCATTGACAGCACCGTCAGCAGCGCGCCGGCCGTGGCGACAGTCCCCGCCGCCGCCCAGCGGCCATCTAACCCGCCTCCCCCACCGCTCGGCCCGGCGCAGCCCGCTAGCGCCCAGCCCCCCTTCGTGTAATTCGTGTAATTCGTGGCTAAGGTTTTTTCCGGTCCGTCCATTGGCAGAAACAGTTCCCCCGTTTATACTTAATTACACAACCGACCTTTTGCAGCCGCGCAGGAGCAACGCACCACCCATGAGTCAGTACCGCGTCCTAACCGCCGAGAACGTCCAAACCTTCCTCGATAAGGGCTACCTGGTCGTCAAAGGCGCCCTCGACCCCGCCCAAGCCCAACCCTGGATCGACCGGGCCTACGCCCGCCTCGGCTACAACCCCACCGACCCGGCCACCTGGGAAAAAGACATCGTCTGGATGGATCATGAAAACCGCGCCCTCGTGCGCGACCTCTCCCCCATCGCCTGGGACGCCCTGCTCGACGTGCTCGGCGGCGAAGAACGCCTCGAAACCAAGGTCATGGAGATGCCCCCCACCGGGCACTTCACCAGCATCAACTCCTTCGAGTGGTCCGACGCCTTCATCGTCAACTTCCGCCGCGGCGCCGACCAGCCCTGGCAGCCGCCCTCCGCCCAAACCAAAGGCTGGCACAAAGACGGCTCCTACTTCCGCCACTTCATCGACAGCCGCGAGCAAGCCCTGCTCACCATCGTCTGCTGGTCCGACATGCTCCACCAGGGCGGCGGCACCTTCGTCGCCACCGACAGCATCCGCGTCATCGCCAAGCTGCTGCGCGACCACCCCGAAGGCATTGGCGCCCACGACTTCAACTATGCCGACATCCTCAGCCAGTGCCACCAGTACGAGGAAATCACCGGCGAAGCCGGCGACTTCGTCATCCTGCACCCCTTCATGGTGCACGCCTCGTCGCAGAACGTGCTGGGCACCCCGCGCTTCATGAGCAACCCGGCCATCGTCCTCAAAGAGCCCCTGAACCTCAACCGCCCCAACCCGGCCGACTTCTCGCTGCTCGAGCAGGCCACCCTGCACTACCTGGGTGTCGACCGGCTCGACTTCCAGCCCACCCACGCCCGCGAAGCCGTCTGGTGGCCCGCCACCGCCGAAGCCGCCGCCTAACCACGGCCGCGTCCCACTCACAAACAAGACGAGCCTACAGCAATGTAGGCTCGTTTCTTAGTTTGCTTCGCCCTCCCCCAACCGCCCGCTCTACCTCTTTCTTTTTCTTAGCGCAGCATCTCTTTCTCTTTTCTTTGCACTTCTATTTCAGCACCGACCCCGCCGGCGCATCCGGATGCGCCTCCGGAATCGGGCTCGCCAGCGTCCACCCCCCATCCACCATCAGCGTCTGCCCGGTAATGTGCGCCGCCTCCGGCGACGCCAGGAACAGCGCCGCCGCCACAATATCATCCGCATACCCCACGCGGCCGGTGGGCGTCACCCGTGCCCAGTTCGCCTCCAAGTCCGGGTCGTCGGCCAGCGTCCGCTCCGTCAAGATCGCCCCCGGCCCCAGCGCGTTCACCGTCACCCCATACGGCCCCAACTCCAGCGCCAGCGTGCTCGCCATCTGCCGGATCGCCGTCTTCGTCAACCCATACGCGCTCAGATTCTTAAACGCCCGCAGCCCCGTCACCGACGACATCAGCAGCAGCCGCCCCCTGATCCCGCGCGCAATCATCGCCCGCGCCCCGGCCTGCGCCGTGAAGTAGCTCCCGCGCAGGTTCACACTCGTCAGCCGGTCAAACGCCTCCGGCGTATAGTCCAGGAAACTGCCATAGTTCGTCAGCCCGGCGTTGGCCACCACCACCTGCAAGCCCCCAAAGCGCTCATCGGCGTCGGCCACCATCGCCCGCACCGCCGCCACCTCGGCCACATCCAGCCCATACGGCCGCACCCGTGCCGCCCCGGCCTCCGCGTTAATCGTCTCAGCCGCCTTAGCCGCCACCGCCGCGTCCAGATCGTTGAGCGCCACCTGCGCC
>JBBRZY010000880.1:0-2009 GCA_038252885.1 Anaerolineales bacterium
AACAATTAGTGGCAATGTAGCTGGTCAAGCCGCCGGCGCACTATACAATGACTCTGGGGTCATCACGCTCACGAACAGTACGTTGAGCGACAACCTAGCCGCGAGTCACGGTGGGGCCATTTTCAATAATTTGGGCACGCTCACCCTCACGCACGTGACCCTGAGCGGCAACACCGCTGAACAGGTGAACGGCGGGGGCGCGATCGATAATTACGCCAACTCACTCACCCACCTATATCTCCAGAATGTGCTGCTGGCGGACAATGGCGCGCAAAACTGTGTTGGACAAGCGCCTGACATGGTCACCTTTAGCCTGACCACCGACATCACCTGCATGCCGGAGGGCGGCACCAACTTCTACAATACGCCGATAGTGCTCGGCCCGCTGGCCAACAATGGCGGTTTCACGCTCACCCAACTGCCCGCGCCCAACAGCGCGGCGGTCAACAACGGCCAGTGCCTAGGCGGCCTGACCAGCGATCAGCGCGGACTGCTCCGCCCGGTCGGCGCCAGTTGCGACATCGGCGCGGTCGAGCGGCAATTAGTGGACTACGGCTGGTATGCGTTTCTGCCGCTGACGGTGCGCTAGGCCCGCATTGTGAGGGCGCGGGCATCGGCGTTATAATCGCCGCCGTGCCCAACATACCAAGCGTCCAACTCTTCATTACCTGCATCATCGATTCACTCTTCCCACAAGTAGGCGAGGCCACCGTGGCGGTGCTCGAACGCCTGGGGGTGGCGGTCGAGTTCCCGGCGGCGCAGACGTGCTGCGGGCAGCCCGGCTACAACGCCGGCTTCCGGCCCGAGGCGCGCGACCTGGCGCTGCGGTTCCTCGACGTGTTCGAGCCGTCGCCCGCGCCGATTGTCACGCCGTCGGGCTCGTGCGCGGCCATGATCATCCACGGCTACCCCGATCTGCTGCGCGACGACCCGGTGAACTTCAAACGGGCGCAGGCGCTGGCGGCCCGCACGTATGAGTTCTCGCAATTCTTAACTGAGGCGCTGCAGGTGGACCCGGCGACGGTGGGCGCGGCCAGCCACTACACCGGCCGCGCGACATTCCACACTGCCTGCCACCTGACACGCGGGTTGGGCATGGGCGCGGCCGGACAGACGCTGCTGGCGGCGGTGCCGGGGGCAGAAGTGGCGCCGCTGCCGCACGCCGACGAGTGCTGCGGCTTCGGCGGGCTGTTCGCCGTGAAGCACGGTGAGGTGTCGGCGGCGATGCTCGACAAGAAGCTCGCCAATGTGCGCGCGACCGAGGCCGAGACGCTGGTGAGCTGCGACATGAGCTGCCTGATGCACCTGGAGGGCGGGCTGCGGCGCGACGGCGCGCCGGTGAAGTGTCTGCATTTGGCCGAGGTGTTGGCGGCGGAATGAGCTTGCGCAGGAAAAGCAAAAGCAAGGGCAAAGAAAGAGAAAAAGAGAGATTCGACACAGCGGCGCGGCAAGGACGGGAGTAGTGGTAGCAAGGCGCACGGCTGTGCTCGTTAGGATGGGAATGGCAGGCAAATTGGCGACGCAGGCCAGCCGGGGAATGCTGTTGGGCGTGATCGCGCTGGTTGCGCTGGCGGCTGGGTGCAGCGCGCCGACGCCGGTGGCGACGGTGGCGACGGTGGCGCCGACGGCCAGCGCGACGAGCGGGCCGGACTACACGGCGACGGCGGTGGCGGTGCAGGCCGCTGGCGCGATTGCGCTGACGTTTGAAGCCGCCTTCGCGACGGGCACGGCCCACGCCAATGCCGGGGCGCTGGCCACGCAGGCAGCGGCGACCGAGGCGGTGGTCGTTGGGCGCACGGCCACGGCCGAGCAGCGGTTGACCGAGGCGGCCGAGCGCAAGGTGACGCGCACGGCGGCGGCTGCGGCCACGCTGGCGCAGGCCACGGCCGAGGCGCAGCCGCTGCAAGCGCGGGTGGCGCAGATGGTGGCCGAGGGTTACCTGAAGCACAGCGACGGCGAGTACGCCCGGCTGGACGATTACTCCGAAGCCTGGGCGCAGATTAACTGGT
>JBBRZY010000881.1:0-2005 GCA_038252885.1 Anaerolineales bacterium
GCCCTGCCAATGTCGGCCAGCTCGGCGGCGCGGCGCGCGGTGAAGCGGCGCACCTCCGGCCAGGGGTAGCCGGCCAGCTCGGTCAGGAACACCAGTTGGATGGTCGGGCAGCCCAGCGCGGCCGAGGCAGCCGAGAGCCGGTCGCACTCGGCCACCAGCGCGTTGTGCTCGGCCGTGCCCAGCCGGTCGCAGCGCACCAGCGCGTTGAGGCACACGGCGGGCGTGCCGGCCGCCTCGCACGCGGCGCGCAGGGCGGCCGGGTCACCCCCCTGGTCGAGGTAGCGCACGAATTGGGCGACCGAGAACTCAATGCCCTCATAGCCCAGGTCGCGGGCGATGCGCACCTCGGTTAGACAGTTGCAGTGGTTGGTGGTCAGGGCGTGCAGGGCGAGGCGCATGGTGAGACCTCTGTGATTTGCGTTAGGCGGGTGAGCCGGGCACCAGCTCGAGCAGGTTGCCGGCCGGGTCAGAACAGAACACCGGCACTTGGCCGTACATGCGCATCCAGCCGGCCATCAGGTTTTGGGCCAGGGCGTCGTCGGCCGCCGCCTGGGCCGGGTCGAACAGGATTTCGACGCCCTGCTCGTGCAGCCGCTGCTTGAGCGCGGGCAGGTCGGGCACCAGCAGCGCCGCGTGGCGGTGGATGAAGCGCCGGCTGTCTTGCGAGCCGTCGCTGAAGCGCAGGGTCAGGGGGCCGTCGGGCGGCAATTGCGGCGTGGCGATCAGGTGAATTTCCTGGCTGCCGCAGTGGTAGAACAGGCCGGGGAAGTCGAAGGCCGGGCGCGGCTTGGGGGTCAGCCCCAACACGCCGCCGTAAAACGCGGCGGCCTTGTCCACATCGTCAATCAGCAGGGTCACATGGTGCAGTCCGGCAATCGTCATCCGTGTCTCCGTTCAGCCAGGGCGCGGTTTCTACGCGCCCCGTACCGTTTGTAGATAATTGCGCGTGGCTGACCCAATCAGGCCCTCTAGCCCGGTGGCGATGTAGCGCGCCCCCCGCGCCTGCCACTGGCGCGCGGCCGCGGCGTTGGCGACCATGGTGCCCAGCGCCGCCGGGCTGGCAGTGATTAGCTCAACGGCCCGTTGGATCACCGCCTGAACCTGCGGGTGGTCAAGCTGCCCCGGCAGGCCCAGCGAGTGTGACAGGTCAGTTGGACCGATAAAGGCCACGTCTACATCCGCCACCGCCAGGATGTCGGGCAGCGCCGCGACCGACTGAGCCGACTCGATGTGCAGCACCACCAGCGTCTGGGCGTTGGCCTGCGCCACGTAGTCGCCCAGCGACCCGGCCTGGCCGTAGTTGGCGGCCCGCACGCCGGCCAGCCCCCGGTTGCCGCGCGGGTGATACTTCACCGACCGCACGGCCGCCTCGGCCTCCGCGCCATTTTCGATCCCTGGCACATGCAGGCCCTGCACGCCCGTATCCATAAACCGCAAGATGGTGGCCGGGGCGTTGATGGGCACGCGCATGATGGGCGTGACGCCGCGCAGCTCGGCCGCCCGGGTCAGGGCTTCGCAGTCGCGCGGCTCCATGGTGGAGTGCTCGCCATCGAACACCAGAAAGTCCCAGCCCATGTAGCCCATCAGCTCGACCAGCGCGGCGTCCGGGTAGCGCACGAAACAGCCGTAGACTGTCTCGCCCGCCTGGAGTTTGGTTTTGAGTGTGTTGACTAGCAAAGTCGGTCCTTTGGGGCTTGAACTATTCGGGCATCATAGTTTCAATTTGGGCAAAGTCAAGTTGCGGGCGCGTGGCGGGTGTATTTCAGTTTGGGGGCCAAGCCCTCCGGACCGTCCACCTTCGCAGTCACTAGCGTTGGCAATGGGGTCGCCCTCCTGCGCGCCCTCGTCAGCGCGCCATCGCCGCCGGGGTGATTGACTGGCCGGCGCGCCTATCCTTGCCGCCAGTGGGTTTACACGTCCCTCCGGGCCGCTGCCGTTTTGGGCCAGCCAGAAATTTTTCCCAGGGGTGGGTGGGCTTGTCCACCCACCCCTGGTAAAAATTTCC
>JBBRZY010000882.1:0-2003 GCA_038252885.1 Anaerolineales bacterium
CGCCCAGCGAGGCCGAGGGCAGCAAGCCCATCGAGCCGGAGAGCACTGAGGCCTCGTCGGTCAGAATGTCGCCAAACATATTCTCGGTTACCAGCACGTCGAAGGCCGCCGGGCTAGAGATCAGCCGCATGGCGGCCGTGTCGACCAGCATGTGGTCGAGCGCGATGCCGGGGTTGGCCGCGCCGGTGCTCGTAGCGATCTTGCGCCACAGCCGCGACGACTCGAGCACGTTGGCCTTGTCGACCGAAGTCACTTTGCTACGGCGGTCGGCCGCGAGGCGGAAGGCCAGGTCGAGCACGCGCTGAATCTCGAAGTCGAAGTATTCAAGCGTATCCACCGCGCGCTCGTGGCCGTCCACGGTGCTGCGGCCCTTGGGCTGGCCGAAGTATAGGCCGCCCGTTAACTCGCGAATGACGAGGATGTCCACGCCCGCCAGCCTCTCGGGTTTGAGCGGCGACGCGCCGATGAGGTCGGGGTGGACGCGCACGGGGCGCAGGTTGGCGTAGACGCCCAGCCCCTTGCGCAGGCCAAGCAGCCCCTGCTCCGGCCGCACCTTGGCGGCGGGGTCGTCCCACTTAGGGCCGCCAACCGCGCCGAGCAGCACCGCGTCTGAGGCCGTACAGTCGGCCAACACCTCGTCGGTCAGCGCCACGCCGAAGCGGTCAATCGAGCAGCCGCCCATCAGGCGCTCGGTGAACCCAAACGTGTGGCCGAACTGTTGCGCCACCGCTTCGAGCACCTTCACCGCTTCCGCGACGACCTCGGGGCCAATGCCGTCCCCGGGCAACAAGACAATGTTAGCCTTCATCCACAACTCCCTTGTGAGACATATTTAGCTCGCGCCAGCGACGCTCAGGCCATACTCAACCGAGTCGGCCAATGCGCGCCAACTGGCGTCGATAATGTTGGCGCTCGCGCCGACGGTGCTCCAGCGCTGTGTGCCGTTTTGCGTGTCGATCAGCACGCGCGTCGTCGCGGCGGTGCCGTTGCTGCCATCGAGAATGCGCACTTTATAGTCGGCCAACTGAAAGTGCGCAATCGCCGGGAAGCGCGGCAGCAGCGCCTTGCGCAGTGCGGCGTCGAGCGCGTTCACCGGGCCGTTGCCCTCGGCGGCGGTGTGCTGCACCTCGCTCGCGGTGGCTTGGCCATCGCCGGCCACCCGTACCTTCACGGTCGCTTCGGCCAGAATCCCGCGCCCGGTGCGGTGCTCGACAATCACCGCGAAGTCGATCAACTCGAACGGCGGCACGTAGCCGGGCTGCTGGCGCTTGAGCATCAGCGCCACCGAGGCTTCGGCCGCCTCGAACGAGAAGCCCTGCGCCTCCAGCGCCTTGATTTCGGTCAGCACCTCGCCGACGCCGGGGCCGCCGTCAGCGGGCAGTCCGTACTCCTCCGCCTTGCTGAGTAAATTGCCGCGCCCCGAAAGCTCGCTGACCACCACGCGCATGTTGTTGCCAACCAGGGTGGGGTCGATATGCTGATAACTCTGCCCGTTGCGGCGCATGGCCGCCACGTGAATGCCGCCTTTGTGCGCGAAGGCGCTCTTACCCACGTAGGCCTGGTGCTCGTCGGGCGCGAGGTTGGCGACTTCCGCCACGAAGTGCGAGACGTCGTACAGCCGCGCCAGGCCGCCGGGGGGTAGGCAGGCGCGGTCCAGCTTGAGCTCCAAATCGGGAATGATGGCGCACAGGTTGGCGTTGCCGCAGCGCTCGCCGTAGCCGTTGATAGTGCCCTGGACCTGCACCGCGCCGGCCCGCACCGCCGCCAGCGTATTCGCCACCGCGCACTCGCCGTCGTTGTGGGTGTGAATGCCCAGCGGATGCGGCACCGCCGCCTGCACTGCCCGAAAAATGTCGGCCACGTCCCACGGCAGGCTGCCGCCGTTGGTGTCGCACAGCACCACCGTCTCCGCGCCGCCGCGCACGGCCGCCCGCAGCGTTTCGAGCGCGTAAGCCGGGTCGGCACGGTAGCCGTCAAAAAAGTGCTCGGCGTCGTAGATCACG
>JBBRZY010000883.1:0-1996 GCA_038252885.1 Anaerolineales bacterium
AATATGGGGTCTTGAGGTCTGTGCCGGTCACGTGGCCGACCACGCCGCGCAGCGGGTAGCCGTGATCGACTTCCAGCGGCTGGCCGTCGTAGTGGGTGGCCAGCAGGAAGTTGGGCTGCAGCGCCACGTCCAGTGGGATGTTGACGGTGAAGCCGTACTCGCAGTGCTGGAGCACATGGTGGGCGCTGGGCTTGAGCTTGATCAGGCCACTGTCGACCAGCGTCTTGACCGACACGCCCTCCCATTCAGTGTCGAACTTGCTCCAGCGTGTGACGCAGTGCAGGTCCATCACAATCTTGGTGCGCGGCAGCTTCTGGAACTCGTCCCAGTTCCAGGTCTGCTCTTCTTCCACTTCGCCGAACACACGCAGGTCCCAGGTGGCCGGGTCGAACTTGGGCACCGGGCCGTAGTGCAGCACGGGAAAGCGGTTGGTCAGCGATTGGCCGGGGGGCAGACGCCCCGCCTGCTTCACGCGCTCTTCTTCTTCTTTACGTCCAAATAGGCCTTTGAGCATGGGCACCTCCTGGCGGTAACACTATTCTAGCCAGATATGTTACAGCAACCTTACTATTTTAGCCGGTAAACACCGGCAAATGCCCGAGCGCGATGATCTTTTCCCATTGGGCGCGCTCGCCCTCAGTGAAGATGGCGGCCTCGGCTGCGACCTCCGCGCCGGCTTTGCTGAGCACCAGCCGCATGCCTTGCAGCGTGGAGCCGGTCGAGATCACGTCATCTACCAGCACCACGCGCCGGCCTTCCACCAGGTCGCGGTCCTTCTCGTCCAGGTAGAGCGTCTGCGGCGCGCCGGTGGTGATCGAGAGGGTTTCGGCCTGAATGGTGTCGCCCATGTAGGGCTTGTACGACTTGCGCAGCACGATGTAGGGCTGGCGGGTGCGCACCGCTAGCGCGTAGACCAGCGGGATGCTCTTGGCCTCGGCCGTGACGAGGATGTCGTAATCGACTTGGCTCAGGCGCTCGGCCAGCGCGCCGGCGGCAGCCTCGACCAGCTCGGTGTCGCCCAGGATGTTGAGCACGGCGATCTTGAGGCCGGGCTTGACCTCGAACAGCGGCAGATTGCGCTTGACCCCGGCAATCTCAATCGGGTAGGTTTCACGCGACAATGGCATGGCGGCTCCTGTAGATGAAAGGCTGCGGGGATTTTACCTGACCTGCGCGCAAGGCGAAAGACGGGGCGATCATGAGCCAATATCGCTCCTAGCCTATTGACAGGCCGCCCCGCCTCGCCTATCATAACATTAGATATACATCTAATCTTGTGGTAGGTGCTGAATGGACCCTGAACCCGATCTGCTGCAATTCTTCAAGGCGCTGGCCGACGAAAACCGGCTAAAAATCGTCGGTTTGCTGGCGCAGGACAGCTACGCCGGCGAGGTGCTGGCCGAGCGGCTGGGCTTGACGCCGGCCACGGTATCGCACCACCTGGCGCGGCTGGCCGAGGCCGGCCTGGTGGACGCGCAGATGGACGGCCACGCCAAGCGCTACCGGCTGCGGCTGGACGCGGTGCACAGCCTGGCCAACCGCCTACTGGCGCACGACGCGCTGCCGCAGACCGCCGAGCGCCTGCTGGCCCAGGACCCCAACGCCCCGCCCGCGCCGAGCGCCGCCGACGCGAAGCTGCTGAGGGACTTCATCGCGCCGGACGGCACGCTGCGGCGGATACCAGCCGCGCAGAAGAAGCTGCAAGTGATCCTGCGCCATTTGGTGCAGCGGTTTGAGTCGGGCCGACGCTACAGCGAGAAGGACTTGAACGCCCAACTGGCCCTGGCGCACCCCGACACGGCCAGCCTGCGCCGCGCCTTCATTGAGTATAAGCTCATGGCGCGCGCGGGCGGCGAGTATTGGCGCTTGTAAGTGTAATAGCAAACGAGTGCGATAACGCATAACGCTAGGCTGGGTAGAGGGGTATAGAGGCAATACGGTTTAGTTAGCGCCAGACGACTGCGGGTAAAGGGGAATAAGGGGCATAAAGGGGGGA
>JBBRZY010000884.1:0-1974 GCA_038252885.1 Anaerolineales bacterium
CCCGTCACGGTCTTTTCCGTGCGCGTCAACACCGCGCCCGGCAAGTTGGTGGTGCTGCCCATCGGCGCCAGGCCCTCGAACACGACCAGGCCGCCGGGGCGCACGGCCTCCAGGCATTCCTCCTGCACCGCGGGCACGCCCGTGCCGTCGAACACGTAGTCGGCCCCGCGGCCGCCGGTCAGGTCGCGGATAGCCGCCACCGCGCCCGGCCCGGCGGGCACAAAGTGCGTCGCGCCGAAGGCCAGGGCAATCTCGCGCTTGGCCTCGGCGCGGTCCACGGCGATGATGGTCTTGGCCCCGGCGAGCTTGGCGCCCATGACCGTGCTGAGGCCGACGCCGCCCACGCCATAGATCGCCACCTGGCTGCCCGGCTTGACCTGCGCCGTGTTGAGCGCGGCGCCCACGCCCGTGGTCACGGCGCAGCCGATCAGCGCGGCGATGGCGAAGGGCACCTCGTCCGCCACGGGTACGCAACTCACCGCGGGGACGACGGCGTAGTCGGCAAAGCAACCCAGCGCACAGAACTGGTAGACGGGCCGGCCGTCTTTGAAGAGGCGCGGCGTGCCGTCCATCATCACGCCCGCCCAGATCGGCTCGACATACGTTTCGCACAGGCTGGGGCGGTCGTTGAGACAGTAGAAGCATTCGCCGCAGCTCGGCGCCCAGTTCAACGCCACGCGGTCACCCGGCTGCACATGCGTCACCCCTTCGCCCACGGCCTGCACCACGCCCGCGCCCTCATGGCCCGTCACCACGGGCAGGGGGTGCTTGGTGTCGCCGATGCGCACGTTCCAGTCACTGCGGCAGACGCCGGCGGCGGCGATCTTCACCAGGACTTCACCCGCGCGCGGCGGCTCCAGGTCCAGCGTTTCTAGCACGAACGGCGTGTTGGTCTCCCACACGACCGCGGCACGCGTCTTCATTAGGCAATTCCTCGCTTCCGGCGCAGTCGCACGGTGTTGTTTAACGATGATGGATAACTTGCCCGCGCCTACCCGACCAGCGCGGCGAGCAGCAGCACGAACATCTCGCAGCCCGGGTCGACGCGGCCTTCGGTGCGCTCGCCCATCCAGCCGGCGCGGCCGATCTTGCTGCGCTGCGGCGTCACCAGGTCGCGCCCCGCCTGGGCGGCGGCGAGGGCGGCTTGGCCTGCCTGCGCGGGCGACTCGCCTTGGCCGATGGCGGCGACAAACGCCTCCGCTGCCGGGGTGAGCGCGTCGCGCACGGTCTTGTCGCCCAGGCTGGCCTTGCCACGCTCGGCGACGCCCTCATCCGCGGCCTGGAACATCTGCGCCAGGTCGTTGGCGTCCAACTCGGTCTTGCCGCGCATCGCCTTGCCCGCGCGCATCAGCGCCGTGGAAAAGAGTGTGCCCATCGTGGAGGGCCCGGCGCGGTTGGCCGTCATGCCGGCCTGCGCCAGGTATTTGCCGATGTCGTCGACCTCGGTCTCCGCCACATAGCCGAGCAGGGCCATGCCGATGCGGCCCATGGTGATGCCCATGTCGCCGTCGCCCATGGCCCGGTCTAGCTCGGTCAAGTATTCGCTGCGGTCGACCAGCACCTGGGCAGTGCGGCGCAGGGCCTCCGCTACATCTTCACTGTGGATTGTGCCGCTCATGGCTTCTCCCTAGGCTCTGTCTGTTGAATCACTTTATAGCTGCGTGAAGAAAGGCGAGTGTGCCGGGTAGTCGAGCAGCTCGGCTAACTCATCGTCCACGCGCATGAGGGTGATCGAAGCGCCCGCCATCTCCATCGACGTGGCGTATTCGCCCACATAGGCGCGATGCACGGCGATGTCCTGTGCGCTCAGCATCTCATGCACCTTGCGATAGATGATGTAGAGTTCTTCCGGCGGGGTGGCGCCCAGCCCGTTGACCATCACCGCCACGCGCTCGCCCGCCTGCGGCTTGAGGTCCGCCAGGATGGCCTCGGTCATGCGTGCGGTGATCGCGTCGGCGCTTTGCAGCTTTTCGC
>JBBRZY010000885.1:0-1972 GCA_038252885.1 Anaerolineales bacterium
CGCGCCAGCAATACCTTCCAGAACGTCATCGTCGTCATCCGCGCCAGCAATACCTTCCAGAACGTCATCGTCGTCATCCGCGCCAGCAATACCTTCCAGAACGTCATCGTCGTCATCCGCGCCACGAATGCTTTCGAGAACGTCATTGCTGTCATTGCTGTCATCGCCGTCATTGGCTGATGATGGTTATGTTCGGTTGGGAAGGTGCGGCTTGATAGCGGGCACCAGCGGGCCGACGGTGCACGGGGCGCTGAGGAACAGTATGAAAAGTAATTGTTCTACTTGGGATGAGGAGTTTGGTTAGAGATTCGGAAGGAAGACGTTTGGCCCGGTGGGGCCAGTGCACGGCCGGGCAGTACAGCGGGGCTGGGGGATTACTCGCCCAGGATGGCGGCGGCGATTGAGTTGAGGTCTTCGTCGTTGTGGAAGAAGAGGGTCAGGCTGCCGCCCTTGCGGCCGCGCTTGAGGGTGACTTTGGTGCCGAGGCGGTCGCGCAGACGGTCGGTCAGCGCGTCGGTATCGGCGCTGCGGGGCGGGCGCGGCGGGCGGGGTTCGGCCACGCCCTGCATCCGGCGGACGAGTTCTTCGGTCTGGCGCACGTTGAGGCCGGCGCGCATGACGGTGGCGAAGGCGGCCAGTTGGCCCTGGGCGGTGGGCAGGGTGAGCAGGGCGCGGGCGTGGCCCTCGGTGATTTCTTCGGCGGCCAGGGCTTCGAGCAGGCGCTGGGGCAGTTTGAGCAGGCGCATGGTGTTGGTGACGGTGACGCGCTTTTTGCCGACCTTGGCGGCGATGGCCTCATGCGACAGACCAAAGTCGTCGGCCAGGTGCTTGTATGACAGGGCAGTTTCGAGCGGGCCGAGGTCGGAGCGCTGGATGTTCTCAACCAGGGCGACTTCGAGCAATTGCTGCTCGGTGGCTTCGCGCACCAGCACCGGCACACTCGCCAGCCCAGCCAACTTGGAAGCCTCTAGCCGCCGCTCGCCGGCGATGAGGGTGTATTGGCCGGCAAAGCTGGTCTGGGCCACGATGAGGGGCTGAATGACGCCATGCTCACGGATGGAGTTGGCGAGCTCTTCCAGGTCGGTCGGGTCGAGGCGGGCGCGCGGCTGGCGCGGGTTGCGGCCAATGGCCGTGACCGGCACTTGTGTGACGCCGCTACCGGCTGGGGCCGGCACGGGGGCCGGCGGCTCATTGGTGCCCGGAATGAGGGCATCTAGGCCGCGCCCGAGACCACGCTTGGGAGACGTTGGCATGCGGTTTACGCTTCGGCTTCCGCTCGTGTCGCTAGTTGGTCGCCGGCCAGCAACTCTTCGGCCAGCGCTTGGTAGGCCAGCGCGCCGGGTGAGTTCGGCGCGTAGACGGAGATGGGCACGCCGTGCGAGGGCGCCTCGGCCAATCGCACGCTGCGCGGAATAATAGATCGAAACACCTGTCCTGGGAAATGCGCGCGCACCTCATTGACCACCTGCTGCGCCAGGCTGATGCGGCTATCGAACATGGTCATCACCAGCCCGCGGATCGCCAGGCCGGGGAACAGGGCGGCCTGCACGCGCTTGATGGTGTTGGTGAGCTGGCCCAGCCCTTCGAGGGCGAGGTACTCGCACTGCACCGGGATGATGACGCCGTCGCGGGCGGCCACCAGGCCGTTGATGGTGAGCAGGCCGAGCGAAGGGGGGCAATCTACCAGGATGTAGTCGTAGCTGGACTCGACGTCGAGCAGGGCGTGGCGCAGTTGGTTCTCGCGCGCCAGCATCGGCACCAACTCGACCTCGGCCCCGGCCAGCGCGGGCGAGGCTGGCAGCAGCGCCAGTTTAAGCTGCGGGCTGTGCAGCACGTGCTCGCGGGGCGAGATGCCATCGACCAGGGCGTCGTAGACGCCGCCGGCGACTTTGTTCTTATCCATGCCGATGGACGAGGTGGCGTTGGCCTGAGGGTCGAGGTCGACCAGCAGCACGCGCTGACCCATCTGCGC
>JBBRZY010000886.1:0-1947 GCA_038252885.1 Anaerolineales bacterium
CGGCCTGGCTGGCGCCAGGGGACATGCGCTTGCAGGTGCATCGCCTCGACCCGCGCGAAGGCGGCCTGTTCCGCATGTCGCTCAAGTACCAGAACCCAGACGCCACCCAGCGCGGCAAGACGGAGGCCGACACCGACAGCTACCACGGGCGTTTTGCCAAGCTGGTGCCGAACGAGCTAATCGTGGAGGTGATCGAATTTGAGAGCGCCGACCCCGGTTTCGCGGGCGAGATGACGATGACGGTGACGCTGGCCGACGCCCCCGATGGCACGATGCTGACCCTGCGATATGACAACCTGCCCAGTGGCATCCGCCCGGAGGACAACGAAACCGGCTCGCGTGAGTCGCTCCAGAAGCTGGCCGCGCTGCTGGAATAAGCCCGGCGCACCTTTCAGCAACAAACACACGGGCCAGACGCCGTACGCGACGCCTGGCCCGCTATTGCTTGCCAAACTGCTCCGGCCCCTGACCTCCGGCCTCGACCCCCTAGCGCAGAATGATGGGCAAGTAGTAGCGCGCCACAATCGCTAGCCGCTCGTAGGCGCCCTTGTCGCAGCGCGCCCCGCCCGCGCCGTCGCCATCTACCGGGCGCACGCCGCCCCGCTGGTCGGTGGGCGGGCAGTTGCCGGGGTCGGCGGTGTCAATCAGCGGGCTGCCGGCCAGCGCCGCGTGAGTGAGCGTTGGGCCGCCGTTCCAGGCCAGCGGGCCGACCGTGAACGCTGCGTCGGACAGGTCGCCGGCGCCCACCAAATTGCAAGTGCCGTCATCGTCAATGTTGTAGCCGGCACTGACCACCACTCCCAGGCAGTTTTGCCCGTACGGCCCGGCCACCACCGCTCCGCCGCAGAAGACTTGGCCCTCGCCCGCGCACGGCAGAATGACCCCACCGATGACCGAGCCGTGCACTGTCGCCGGGCCATTCAAGTTGACGCCATTGATGCCAATGTTGCCAAAGATGGTCGTGAAGTCGAGGCGGGCCGGGTCGTTGCCCGGGGCCGCGTAGAGGCCACCGCCTTGTAAGGCGGAGTTGCCCGACACGGTGGAATTGGTGAGCGACAGATAATTGGTGAGGGCGATGGGGATGTATTGCGAGTAGAGGCCGCCGCCGTCGCGCGAGGCCGAATTGCCATAGATGGCCGAGTTGACCACGTCTAACCCGGCGCCGTTCGTCAGGTAGATGCCACCGCCCGAACCGTGGCTGGCGGTGTTGCTGAATATTGCGCTGTCGCGCAGCGTCACCAGTCCGTAGTAAATGATAGCTAGCCCGCCGCCCCCCTGAGCGATGGTGCTGCTGACCACGTGGTTGTCAAAGATGCGCACGCGCGTCAGCGTGGCGCCGAGACCACCGCCCTGCAGTTCCAGGCCGCCGCCTTCGCCGGGGCCGATCACCTGGTTGGCGTAGACGTCCACATCGGTCATGACGATCCGGTCAGCGCTGGGTACGCTGACGCTCATGAAGGCGCCGCCGCCGGAGTCGGCGGCAATGTTGTCATGCAGGCTGCTGTGCGTGAGGGTGACCAAACCGTAGGCCTCGATCCCTCCGCCCGCCAGGCCAGTGTTGCTGTAGATTTGGCTGCTGTGCACCTCTAGCAACCCGTCGGACGACAACCCGCCGCCGTTGCTAGCGGACGAGTTTTGGTAGACTCGGCTGCTGGTGAGGTAAAGCTCTAGCTGGTTGACGAGGCCGCCGCCTTGGCCATACGTGGTGTTGCTGAAGACGACGCTGCCGGTCACCCACAGCCGCCCGCTGTTGTGGATCGCGCCGCCCGCGGAGTCAGCGTGGTTGTTGTAGAACGTGCTGTGATTAATAGACTCTATCGAAAATAAGCGGATGAGTTACGATGTCGTCCGGCCCGGCGCGAGACACGCAGATTGTGCAAGCCACACGCAATGGCGATCACCACATCGGATAATCCATCGGCGGTGTTGCGGAAAGTGTCCTTGGCA
>JBBRZY010000887.1:0-1944 GCA_038252885.1 Anaerolineales bacterium
CCGACGCCTGTGTGCTCTATGAGCTGTACCGCGCTTTCCCCACAGACGGCGGCGGCTGGTCGGCCGACGGTGGCGCGATTTTTGACCTCAACTCTAACGCCTTGCGGCCCGACACCTGGACCTCGGCCGACGCGGCCGGGCTGCCGATCCTGCCCGGCCTGGTGCGCTACGACGAGGTCATGAGCGGCGAGATCAACCACGCGCTGCGCTTCACCGCGCCCGAGACGTTCGCTGGCTACGTCTGGCCCGCCCGCCACGAAGCCTCTGACCTCACCGGGTTAGAATACCCGCCGCTCGGGCTGCGCTTCCGGCTGCGCGCCGACTTCGATATCAGCGGTTACTCCGCGCCCACCCAGACCATCCTGCGTGCCCTCAAAAAGTACGGCCTGATCCTGGCCGACAACGGCTCCGCCTGGTACATCTCCGGCGCGCCCGACGAGCGCTGGGACAACGACATGCTGCACGAGCTCGACGCCGTGCTCGGCGCCGACTTCGAGGCCGTAGACACCTCCGGCCTGCTGCTCGACCCCAATTCCGGCCAGGTGAAGCCGCCCGTCGTCTTCACCAACTTCGTCTACCTGCCCGCCCTCAGCCGCCTCGCCGCCGCCGCCCAGAAGCACCTGCCGCCCGCCGCCCTCGCTCCTCGCCAATACCGATAGCTCCCCCCGGCCTCTGAGTCTTGTTCCAAACAAGCCGCGTGCTACACTGCCCTCGTCGTCCGCGCCCAACCCGGCGCGCCGACCTCTGCCAAGTGTCGGTTTTCTCTTTTTCTCTTTCTCTCCTTTCTGAGGCCCTCATGGACAACCGCAACCTCGTCAAGCGCCAGTTCGGCGCGCACGCCCAAAACTACGTCGCCAGCACCGACCACGCCACCAGCGACAGCCTCACCCGCCTCCTGGCGCTCGTCCCCTTCGACCCCACCTGGCGCGCGCTCGATCTCGCCACCGGCGGCGGGCACACCGCCCTGGCCGTAGCCCCGCACGTGCGCGCCGTCGTCGCCACCGACCTGACCGCCGCCATGCTGGCCGCCGCCGAGAAGTTCATCACCGCCCAGGGCCAAACCACCGTCACCTTTCAAGAAGCCGACGCCACCGCGCTGCCCTTTGGCCCGGCTGAGTTCAACCTCGTCACCTGCCGCATCGCCCCCCATCACTTTCCCGATTGCGCTCAGTTCGTGCGCGAAATGGCCCGCGTGCTCGTCCCCGGCGGCACGGCCGTGCTGATCGACAACATCGTCCCCGGCGACCTGACCGCCGCCCGCCACATCAACGCCCTCGAACAGTTGCGCGACCCCAGCCACCACTGGGCCCACACCGAAGCCGACTGGCTCGACTTTTTCGCCGCCGCCGGCCTGGCAGTCGACCAGCGCGAGACCTTTCGCAAAGTCCGCGACTTCGACTACTGGACCGGCATGCTGAGCGTCAGCGAGCCGGTCAAAGACCAACTGCGTGTGTTATTGCTTCAGGCGCCCGCCAGCGCCTTGGCCGCCCTCGCGCCCGAAGTCGTCGGCGGCCAGCTCAAGCTCTATCTCACCGAAGTCATGCTCATCGCCCACAAGCCGGCCTGAGCCGCAGCCGCCCGCGTCAGCGGCCGTCGTAATCCCAATCGGTTTTCCACCCACTCTCTAACCCTCGCAAGTTGTTAGTAGAACAATTGATTCGTAAGCTCTAGGCATGTGCCAGTCGCCTCCGGTCACCAGCCTGCCAGTCCCGTACCCGCCGCTCACCCTGGCGTGTTTCGTGTTCGCCGCCCAGCCCGTGACGTTCGTGACGGCGATGACGGCGATTGCAACTTCACCAGCGCCCGTGACGTTCGTGACGGCGATGACGGCGATTGCAACAAGCGTGGCGCGGATGACGACGATGACGTTCTGGAGAGCATCGCTGGCGCGGATGACGACGATGACGTTCTGGAGAGCATCGCTGGCGCGGATGACGACGATGA
>JBBRZY010000888.1:0-1939 GCA_038252885.1 Anaerolineales bacterium
ATCTCGGCCAGCAGCGCCAAGTTGGCCTCGCGGAACAAGGCCGCCTCGGCCCGCAGGTTCTTCAGCGGGACAGCAAACCCATCCGGCTCCAACCCGGAGGCCAGCAGCATTTCCTTGAGCACTTGCTCGGCCGCCTGGCTGGCGGGGAAAACCTCGTCTAAGAAGCGCTGATAGCGCGCCTGGGCCGTCTCGTCCGCGGTGTTAACCGTCGTGGCCACGTACAGCCGCGCGCGCAGGTCGTGCACCTGCCCGGCCAGCCGCGACCACGCCGCCAGCCACTCGGTGACGTTGGCGGCCGTGACCGTCTGCGCCTTCAGGGTGTCATAGTGCGGCGCGATCTCGGGCCAAGTCCAGGCTTGCAGGGCGTCGGCGTCGGCTGGGAAGGGTAGGGGCATGGTGGTTTAACCAGATAGGTGGGTGGCGACAAAGACCGCGCCGCGCTTGCTTGGCGCGCGGCACAGCATTATATCTGAATTGTGCCTCAATCTATGCCCGCCCAATGGCCCCGAGTGTGGGTAAATGTATTGGTGGCGTAGCATCACCTCGCCGCGACTCTGGCGCAGCCTCATTGCATCCGCCACCAAAATTCGTGTCATTCGTGGCATTCGTGGCCAAAGGTTTTCTCCCGGCCCGTGCAACTTTACGGGCCGATCTGCGTATCGTATAATTAGAGCGGAGGTCGCTCCTTATTTTCACGGAGGTTGAACATGGGCAAGATCACTGGATTTCTGGCAGGTTTGATGAGCGGCGCGATCGTCGGCGCTGTGGCGGCGCTGTTGCTGGCCCCCAGCTCGGGCCGCGAGTTGCAGTCGCGCGCCCGCGAGCAGTTCGACACGCTCGTCGAAGACGCCCGCACGGCGGCCGAGACCAAGCGCGTCCAGCTTGAAACGCAGTTGGCGACGCTCAAGGCCCCCAAGCCGGCCGAGAAGGAAACGAACGCCTAGCCTCACCCCGGCGCGCATTGAACTAAAGCGAGGCGCGGTCAGCATTCCTGGCCGCGCCTCGCCTTTAATTCATCCCCGCCCCGTCGTAACTGCACCCGCCTTATGCCCCGCGTCCCCTCCGCCCGTTGCCACCGGCAGCCGCACCGTAAAAGTCGTGCCTTGCCCCACCGCGCTCTGCACCTCCATCCGCCCGCCGTGGGCCGCCACGATCTCGCGGCTGATCGCCAGGCCCAGCCCCACGCCGCCCGGCCGCGCGCGGCTCTTGTCCACCTGATAGAAGCGCTCAAAGATGCGGCCCACATCGCCCGGCGGGATGCCGCGCCCCGTGTCGGCCACGGTCACATGCACCTCGCCTTCGGCTGCCGTCGCGCCCAGCGTCACCTGGCCGCCGGCGGGCGTGTGCTGCAAAGCGTTATCCAGCAGATTGTTGAACACTTGCGCCAGCCGGTCGCCGTCGCCTATCAGAGTCGGCAGCGTGGCGGGCAGCGCGTTCTCTAAACCAACGCCCCCCGTTTGCGCGCGCGGGCCGAAGCGCTCCAGCGCCGCCGCCAAGCATGCGCGTATATCCACCGGCCCGGTCCGCAGCGCCGGCGCGCCCGCCTCCAGCCGCGCCAGGTCGAGCAGCCCCTCCACCAGCCGCCGCATCCGTTCGGCCTCACCATAGATGATGGTGGCCGAGCGTTCCGTCATCGCCGGTGAGTCGGCCGTGCCGTCTAAGATCGCCTGTGCGAAACCCTGGATCGAGGTCAGCGGCGTCTTAAGCTCATGCGACACATTCGCCAGGAACTCGCGCTGCCCCTGCTGCGTGGCCTGCACCTGCCGCGCCATGCTGTTGAGCGACCCGCCCAGCGCCGCCACCTCGTCTGGCCCGCGCTCTGGCGCCACCCGGCTATAATCGCCGCGCGCGATCCCCTGGCTCACCACCGCCATCTGCTGCAACGGGTGCGCGATGGACCGGGCGATGACGACCGCCAGCACCCCCGCCACCGCCGCCG
>JBBRZY010000889.1:0-1927 GCA_038252885.1 Anaerolineales bacterium
GACAGTATCTTCTCCTCGGCCGAGTGCGCGGTGGTGACGGTGGTGGGGGCCGGGATGCGGCACACGCCGGGCATCGCGGGGCGCGTGTTCAGCGCGCTGGGGCAGGCGGGCGTCAACGTGGCCGCCATCGCGCAGGGCTCGTCGGAGTGCAGCATCAGCCTGGTCGTCGCCGCCGCCGAAGCCGACGACGTTGTGCGGGCGGTCCATGCGCTCGTGCAAGTAGATTAGGCCAGCAGACCAATCACACCAACGCTTGGAGGGTTCGTGGACAAAATTCCGGTAGCGATCTTGGGCGCGACGGGGGCTGTGGGCCAACGCTTCGTGCAGTTACTAGACGGCCATCCCTGGTTCGAGGTGACGGCGCTCACGGGTTCAGACCGCACCGTCGGCCAGAGGTATGGTGATGGCTGCCGCTGGATACTGCCGGAGGCCATGCCGGCCTACGCGCGCGACATGGTGGTGGTGCCTACCGCGCCCGGCTTCGAGGGGCGGCTGGCGTTCTCCGCGCTGCCGACCGAAAACGCTAAGACAGCCGAGCCGGTGTTGGCGGCGGCGGGCTACGCGGTGTGCTCCAACGCCTCGGCCTACCGCATGGCGGCTGACGTGCCGCTGCTGATCCCGGAGGTCAACCCCGACCACACGGGGCTGATCGTGCGCCAGCGGGCCGAGCGTGGCTGGCCAGGCTTCATCCTCACCAACCCCAACTGCACCAGCACCGGGCTGACCATCGCCTTCAAAGCCTTGCAAGCGGCCTTTGGGCTGCGGCGCGCGGTGGTGGTCAGCCTGCAGGCGCTGTCCGGCGCGGGCTACCCCGGTGTGCCGTCGCTCGACATCATTGACAACGTGGTGCCCTATATCCCCGGCGAGGAAGAAAAGGTCGAGCTGGAGCCGCGTAAGATGCTGGGCACACTGCGCGACGGCGCGATTGAGTTGGACGCTGTGCGCCTGTCGGCCCACACTAACCGCGTGGCCGTGACCGACGGGCATTTGGTGTGCGCCTCGGTCGAGTTCGACGCCCCGGCCGAACCGGCCGAAGTGGTGCGCGCACTGGCGGAGTTTCAGGCGCCGGCGATTGTGCAGACGCTGCCGAGCGCGCCCAAGGTGGTGATCGAGGTCCGGCCCGAGGCTGACCGCCCGCAGCCGCGCAAAGACCGGATGACCGGGGGCGGCATGACGACCGTGGTCGGACGGGTGCGGCCCGATCCGTTGTTCCACATCAAGTTTATCGTGCTGTCGCACAACACCGTGCACGGTGCGGCCGGCGGCGCGCTGCTCAACGGCGAGTTGTTGGTAGCGCAAGGCTACGTCAAATAATGCCGCTCAATCTGGTCCACCGCGTGCGCGTGCCCGAAGGGGCGGCCGGCCCGCACCCGGCCGTGGTGATGGTACACGGCTGGCAGGGCAACGAGAAGGTGATGAGCGTCTTCGAGCGCTTGCTGCCGCCGCAGGCTGTCATGGTCAGCCCGCGCGCGCCGCTGGAGGTCGAGACTGACAGCTTTGGCTGGTTCGTGCACCTGACCGACGACACCGGCTTTGCCGCCGGGTTGGCCGACCTGCGCGCCTTCGTCAGCGGGCTGCCGGCGCACTACCCAATTGACCCGCAGCAGATTGTGCTCATGGGCTTTAGCCAGGGCGCGGCCATCAGCCTGGCGCTGGCGCTCTCTGCGCCGCAGTTGGTCAAAGGGGTGGCGGCGCTGGCCGGTTTTGTGCCACAGCAAGCCGTTCGTTGGGCCACCCCCGGCCGCCTAGCGGGCAAGCCCATCTTCATCGCCCACGGCCGCACCGACGCGACGGTGAGCATTGAGCAGGGGCGCGCCGCGCACACGCTGCTGACGCAGGCCGGGGCCGACGTGAGCTACCACGAATACGACATCGGCCACAAACTCAACACCGCCGGGATGAACGACCTGAAGGCCTGGCTGGCCCA
>JBBRZY010000890.1:0-1919 GCA_038252885.1 Anaerolineales bacterium
TCTACCGGCGTGCCGTTGACGAGAATGGAGCAACTGCCGCACTCGGCCTCGTTGCAGCCGATCTTGGTGCCGGTGAGGCCCAGACGGTAACGCAGCACCTCCGCCAGGTACTCGTTCTCACGCACCTCAACTTCAAACGGCTGGCCGTTGATGGTCAGTTTCAATTGCGCCATGTGCTCACCTCCATGTACCCAATACTCGGCCAACTGCTTGGCCAACTTACGCCCCTAAGCCTTCTGGCACGGCCACGCCGGTGCGCGCCCGCTCGACCGCCAGCGTGAGCGCGCGGCGCACGAGGACGGCCACCATCTCGCGCCGGTAGTCGGCGGTGGCACGGTGGGCGGAGGTGCGCAGGCGGGCCTCGGCCCACACGTGCTCAATCGCCTGCTCGAGCGTGGCCGCGTTCACGGGTTGCCCCACCAGGCCGGCTTCAGCGGCGGTCGCGCGCATGGGAGTTGGCCCGGCCGGCCCCAGCGCCAAACGGACGGCCGTGACGATTTCGCCATCGAGCTTCACCCAGGCCGCCAGGCCCAAGATCGGCAGCGCCACACCCTGCGGCCGCATGATGCGTTTGAAGGCCGTCGCCTCGCGCTGCGCCAGGTGAGCGCCGGCAAAGCGGAACTGCACAATTAGCTCGCCCGCCGCCAGCGTGGTCTGGCCCGGCCCGGAGAACAGGGCCCGCACGGGCCGCCAGTCCCGTCCGGCCGGACCGGCGATTTCGGCTTCGGCTTCGAGCGCCACCAGCGACAGGGTGCCGTCGCCGGCCGGGAGCGCGTGGGCCACGTTGCCGCCCAGTGTGGCCACGTTGCGCACTTGCGGCCCGCCGATTACGCCGCACGACTCGACCAGGCAGGTGGCGCGTTCGGCCAGCAGCGGCGAGGCCACGATGGCCGTGTGCGTCACCGCCGCGCCGACGTAGAGTTGCCCGCCCTCAGCCTGAATTTTGGTCATCTCTGGAATGCGGGTCACATCGACCAGCGCGGCAACGTGCGGCTTGTGGCCCTGCTGTAGGTCGAGCAGCAGATCGGTGCCGCCGGCCACCACGCGCGCACCGCCGCCATAGTGGGCAAGGTTCGCCAGGGCTTCTGCAACGCTGGCCGGTACGTGATAGTGATCCCATTCGCTCATGCGCGTGGCCTTATATGGAGGCGAGATTAATCACAAAGCGTCTAGAATCGGGCGGACGCGGCGCCTGACCTCGGAGCCGGCCACAGCACTTATCGCTGGGTGAGGAGACCCAACGCCGTGACCGGCCCGGCCGGTGCACGACTGCGTGCCTAGAGGAGTTTCGATTGTAGCACGCCGCTGGGCAAGCGCAAAGGCGGAGAAGGGAGCATTTCAGTTTGAGGGAAAGTTGGAAAGAGACTGCGCGGCCGGCAACTTCGAGACAGGTTCTCACCGCAATAGGAGGTTGTGAAATGTTGTATCTGACCGAGGGTAATTTTTACCAGGGGTAGGCGGGCAAGCCCACCCACCCCTGGTAAAAATTTCCGGTTGGCCCAAAACGGCAGCGGCCCTCAAGGACGTGTAACCCCGCTAGTCGCAGGGATGGGCGCGCCGGTCAGCCAATCACCCCGGCGGCGAGGCGCGCTGACGAGGCGCGGATTAGCCTGACCCAGCGCCTAGCGCTGACCCCGCCGGGCCGGAGGTTTTTGCCCCCAAATTGTTATACTCCCCTAATTTGAGGTGAAAGCCGCCAGGCAGCCACCCACCATATGGCTATCCGTTCCTAGCCCGCACAGCAATTCTCCTTATTTCGTCCGCCGAGCAGCGGCCATGCGCCGGAACTGCCGAATGCGTCGCTGGCAGCGGGTAGAGTTAAAATGGTTAATGTGTAACCCGCTTAAGTATAGGAGGGCGATGCGCATGAGGCCGACAACCCCTAGCCCGGGCAGCATGGAAATTTCAACCGTGATCAA
>JBBRZY010000891.1:0-1916 GCA_038252885.1 Anaerolineales bacterium
ATGCCGTGGACGCCCGCGCACGAGGCCTGGTTCCAGCGGCTGGGCGCGCTCTCGCGCCGGCTGCGCCCGCTGACGCCCGACCCGTTGTGCGTGCACCCGCAAGCGCTGCTGGCCGAGTGGCGGCTGCGGCGGGCCGGGGGCTAGGCCCAACTTTCAGAACACCGTAACTCGCACCAACAACTGAAGCGGTCACATCGTCCGGCGCGCCACGCCACCGGGCCGGCCTCTTCGCTTACCCAAAAACTGGAGCCTTATGGACGAGCGCTTGATGTTCTTCTTCAACACTACGCTGGCCAGCCCATGGCTCGACTTACTCGCGCCGCTGATCGGGTGGGGCGGGCTGGCGCTGTGCCCCGGGATTGCGCTCGCACTGACGCTGATCGGGCAGCGGCGCGGCGACCGGCGCGCACGGCAAATCGGGCTGGCGTTGCTGGCGGCGTTGCTCGTTGGCCTGGCGCTGACGCTGGCGATCCAATATCTGGCGCTGCGCCCCCGGCCGGAGGACGTGCGGCTGGTGGGGGCCGCGCCGAACTTCCCGTCGTTCCCCAGCGGCCACGCCATGGCGGCCTGGGCCACGGCGGTGATCTTGGGCCTGGCCTACGGGCGGCGCGTGGGCGGGCCGGCGGCGGTGCTGGCTACGCTGGTGGCGCTCAGCCGCGTGTACCAGGGCCACCACTATCCTTCGGACGTGCTGGCCGGCGCGGTGTTGGGCGCGGGCGTCGGCGCGGCGGCCTATGGGCTGATCGCCAGCCCGCAGCGCGGCGCGGTGGTGCAGTGGCTGCTCTGGGCGCAGTTGGCGCTGGTGGTGGTGGTCAGTGAGTTGGCCTATCTCGGTTACATCCCGGGCTGGGTGCAGCAGTTGGGGGTCGACAAGGTGCTGCACTTCAGCATGTTCGGCCTCGTGGCGTTCTGGCTGCACCAATGGCTGGCGGCGCGCGACGGGCGGCTGGGCTGGCGCGTGACGGCCCTGCTGGCGGTGTCGATTCCGTTCACGGCGGCGGCGGTCGAAGAGTTGCTGCAAGGCCTGTCGCCGTACCGCACGGTGGATGTGCTCGACCTGGGAAGCGACCTGGCGGGCATGGTGCTATTGGTCGCTGTGAGTGTTTGGCTGACGCAGCGAAGCGAGAAGGCGAAAGCGGCCCGGTGGGCAGCGGGGTGAGGGCGAAGGTCACGCGGCAAGCGGCCGCCTGTGCCAAAGAACTGCCCACTGCCCGAGACAAGCTTAGACGACCGATTGAGTTCCCGCAGCGCCTGGTGCGCTGAAGCCCTGCGCCCATATCGACGGAGGCTGACGCCATGAAGGTCAAGATGATTCTGCCGGCGCTGACGGAAGCGACCAGCCCGTTTTGGCGACCGATCAAATACCACCTGTTCCCGCCATTGGGCCTCGCCACGCTGGCGGGCTACCTCGACCCAGATGACGAGGTGGACTTGCAGGACGAGCACGTCGAGACGCTGCGGCTGGACGACACGCCCGATCTAGTCGTAATCCAGGTCTACATCACCTCGGCCTACCGCGCCTACGCGCTGGCGGATATGTACCGGGCGCGCGGCGCGCATGTGTGCCTGGGCGGGCTGCATGTGACCTCGCTGCCGGACGAGGCCGCCGCGCACGCCGACACAATCTTCCTGGGGCCGGGTGAGGACATCTGGCCAGAGTTTTTGGCCGACTACCGCGCCGGGCATCCGGGGACGCGCTACGTCAGCCAGGTGCGCACGCTCATTGGCCTGCCGCCCATCCGGCGCGAGCTGATCAAGCGCCGCCTGTACCTCGTGCCGAACTCGATTGTGGTGTCGCGCGGCTGCCCGCACACCTGCGACTTCTGCTACAAAGAGGCGTTCTTCAAGGGCGGGCACTCGTTCTACACCCAGACGGTTGACGCCGCGCTGGCCGAGATCGACCGGCTGCCGGGGCG
>JBBRZY010000892.1:0-1906 GCA_038252885.1 Anaerolineales bacterium
CCCCTAAGCAGTGGTTTGTGAAAGACTTTTATTATACACGGGAGTTTATTCCCGAAGCTTGGATTAGGACTTAGCCCCGTGTCCTTTTTCTTAAAAACGACCGATGCCCGGATTAAGGCGGCCATAACACTGCTCGGATATGCACCCCTGCAGCCTAGGGACATTGTCTTGGATATTGGATTTGGCTCAGGCGAAATTAGCGCGGAGCTGGCGAATCGGGCTGGCTTCGTTGTTGGAACCGGCCTCAACCTGGCATCCTATGGCGTTCGCGCTGTAGATCTGCAGCCTCACAAGGTGATACCCTTAGAAGGCATTTGTGAACAACTGCCCTTTGCCGAAGGTTCATTCGATGCCGTCGTCATGTCGCATGTCTTGGAGCATACGGCAAATGTCGGCCTGGCACTTGGTGAGGCCCGACGGGTTTTGCGAGGAAACGGCCTACTTTGCGTGCTAGTACCACCAAGTGAGCCGATCGTTGTCGGGGGTCACGTTTCAGTGGGGTGGAACATTGGCCAACTTATGTATGTGCTGGCCCTCAATGGCTTCGATACCCAACAAGGCCACTTTGTTAAGTATGGCTACAACATCTGCGGCTTTGTACGGCGCGCTGACCGGCCGCTTCCGCTCCTCCGGCACGACTTTGGAGACTTGCTGACCCTGGCGGCGGATGGGCGCTGGCCGCTGCCGATTGCGAACACCGATCCGGCTATAGAAGCCTTTGACGGCGATTTGCAGGCGCTCAATTGGCCGTGGCTTGAAATCTTTCCGCCGCGCCGCATTGGCCGGGGTGGGCGGCTGCTTCGATGGCTGGTGCCGGCGGCCTGGAAACCAAAGCTGGCTCGCTGGCTGCACCGGCTGTCTCAGGCCCTGGGTGACGATCCCGCGCGGGTCGAGGCCGCAACGGTCAATCCGAAAGTTCTGCGCCGGTAAGGCGGGGTAGAGTTCGAATTACATGGCGCCCCGCGTGAGCGTTCTACTTCCAGTCTACAATGGCGAGACGCACTTGGCTGCCGCCCTTGATAGCCTCCTGGCGCAGACCTTCACCGACTTCGAAATTGTAGCCATCAACGATGGCTCGGTGGATGCCTCAGGGGACATCTTGCGTGCATACGCGGCGCGCGACGCGCGGCTGCGTGTGCTTGAGCAGGCCAATCAGCGTCTGCCGGCCACGCTCAACCGCGGCGTGGCCCTGGCTGTTGGCGCTTATATAGCGCGGATGGATGCAGATGACATTTGCCTGCCCCAGCGCCTGGCGCGGCAAGTGGCTTATCTGGACGCCAACCCACGGGTCGGTGTGTGCGGCAGTTGGGTAGAGGCCTTTGGCAGCACCGCAGCTCAGCTATGGCACTACCCCACCACTGACGAGGCAATTCGGTGCCAAATGCTGTTTTGCTCGCCGTTTGCGCACCCGGCGGTTATGCTGCGCCGCACCGTGATTGAGCGCATTGGCGGATATGCTGTGGATTGGCCGGTCGCTGAGGATTACGAGTTGTGGCTGCGGCTCACCCCAGTGACCGCCTTCGCGAATTTGCCTGAGGTACTGCTCCGATATCGGCTGCACTTGTCGCAGAAGGGAGCCGGCGAAGGGCGGGCCGGAACCATGGCCACCGCTTTGGAGACTCTGCATCGGGCTCAGCTAAGCCAACTTGGAGTGCGGTCCGATCCGGATGAATATGCTATGCATCGCGCCCTCGGCGCCGACAGTTTGATCGTGACCCGCCAGTCGCTTCAGCAGGTGGAGGCGTGGCTGACGAAGTTGGCAGCGGCCAACCGCACCAGTGGCTATCTGCCCGATGCCGACTTTGTGCAAGCCCTTAGCGAGCGCTGGGGGCTTGTGTGTTATCAGGCCCGCTCACAAGGGTGGTGGGTTTGGAAGCAATATTGGCGTTCGCCGCTCCGGCCGGCG
>JBBRZY010000893.1:0-1904 GCA_038252885.1 Anaerolineales bacterium
AACGGCTCGCCCAGCCTGGCCATCAGGTCGGTCATGCCCGTAACCATGCTCACCGGGTCGCCCAGCACTTGCTGGTGCCGGCCCACGGCGCCAGGGCCCAGCACCGCCAGCACCAGGGCCATGTACGCGCGCTCGTCGGCTTCCGGCACTTCGTCGTAGATGATCGACAGCGTGCGCAGCGGCTGCCCGCGCGCGGCCAGGGGCGGCGCTGCCAGGCAGGCCACCGATGACGAGTCGAGCCCGCCGCTGAGCATGACACCCACTGGGTAAGCGCTGCGCAGCCGGCAGCCCACGGCGTCGGTCAGCAGGTCACGAAAGGCCTCCACGTACGCGGCGGTGTTCGGCTGCCGGGTCTCGCGCGGCGCGCTGAGGTCCCAATACTGCCGCAGCCGCACGCCTTCGCCCGGCGCGGCCGTCAGCGTGTGCCCCGGCGGCAGGTAGTGGATGTCGCGATAGAAGCTGTGGTCGGGGTCGGGGACCGCGGTGAGGAAGGCCGCGATGCGCACTTCATTGACGGCGCGCGGAATCTCCGGCAGCGCCAGCAGCGCGTTGACCTCCGACGCGAAGGCCAAGCGGTCTTGCGTGGCGTAATACGCCAAGGGCCGCACGCCCAGGTGGTCGCGGGCGCAGAATAGGCGGCGGGTGCGGGCATCCCACAGCGCGAAGGCGAAGTCGCCCAGCAGGTGTTCGGCGCAGCCCTCGCCCCAGCGTTCGTAGGCCGCCAATATCAGCGCACAGTCGGGCTGCCCCTCTTCGCGCCGGCCCAAGGCGGCGCACAGGGCCGGGCGGTTGTCTAGCCGCACATCGGCGGTGATGGTCAACGCGCCGTCAGGGGTCGTGTAGGGTTGGGTTTCGGTCAGGGACTCGGGCGTCAGGCGCAGGTAGCGATGGAGGAGGCCGATGGCCCCTTGTTGCCACGCCCCTTCGCCCTCCGGCCCGCGCGCGGCCAGCCGTTGGCTCAGGCGGGCCAGGGCGGCCCCGTCCACCGGCGCTCCATCCAGATTCAGCAGGCCGCCGATGGCGCTCATGCGGATAAGCAACGCGGCCCGCTAAGGGCCGCGTCTTGAGTGCTCAATTGGGGTGGCGGGGTTGGGCTAGGCGTCGATGACCGAGCCGCTGACCTTGTCGGCCGTGCCGGAGCCGTTAATGGCGGTGAGCGCCGCCACAGTGCCGTGGACCAACAAACGCGGGGCGGCGTACTGCTTCTTTATGCTCGTGTCGGCCTGTTGCCGATCTGTGGTGGTGGGCGTCGTCATTGACTGGGTGTCGCTCATCTTTGCCATCTCCCTCGGCTGAAAGCTGGCCGGTCCGATGTTACGTTAGCCAGTCGCGCAAAATAATACCATCGGACACGCTGGTCCGCAACTGGCCCGGCGGCCCCGGCGCGCTAGGGCAGCGCTAGCATGAAGCGGCGCAGCTCGTAGCTCTTCGAGAGTTCATTCCAGGTCAGGGTCGGTTGGCGCTCGATGCGCAGCCCGTCCAACGCCAGCAGCCGCTTCAGGAAAATATCGGTCTCTTGAATGGCGATGTAGGCGCCGGGGCAGCGGTGATGGCCGTCGCCGAAGCTCATCAACGCGGCGGAGGCGCGGTCGGCGTTGAGCTCGCGGCCGGGGCAGATGGCCAGCGGCTCGGCGCCCACCACGCGCTCGTCGGCGTTGACGGCGTACACATGCATGTCAATCAGGTCGCCAGCTGGGATGGTGACGGGCTGGCCGGCGCTTTCGAGTTGCAGGTCGGCTTGGGTGCGGCGGTAGAGGTGGGCTACCACCGGCTCTAGCCGCAGCATCTCGCTCAGCATGGCGTGGCGCTCGGTCTCTTCCGCCGCCAGGTAGCGCGCGCGCAATTCCGGCTGCTCCAAGAAATGCCAGGCGCACACGCTGATGAATTCGCGCGTGGTCACCATG
>JBBRZY010000894.1:0-1890 GCA_038252885.1 Anaerolineales bacterium
CAGAGCAGCGCGGCGGCGCGGCTTTGCCAGTGAGCGCGGACGGCAATCACAATTGGCCGAGTACATCGGCTACTTGGTTCAGCAGGATGAGCAGGTCAGCCAAGCCCGCTGGCCGCGCCATACTCTCGAGCAGGCGTTGGGTTTGTTGCTGGTCCCCGGCCAACGGCCGCCGACCGACGCCGCGGTGGCGGCGCTGCTGGCCGAGCGCCGGCTGCAGCCGTAGCCGTGCTCAACTGGTTTTGTCCATGCGCAAACTGTTCGACACTATTGTGGTCTGGGATGGGCGCTTGCCGCGCGCCCCCTGGGTGGCTGACGCTCAAGTTCTGTGGCCGGCCGCCGCGATGAGCGTCAAACCGGGCGCGCGTCTCGCTTGGAATTCCGCGTACAGCCGGTCAGTCAACTGGGGCGCAGACCAGTCTTCGGCCGGGGTGAGGGGACAGACAGTCCAGAATCGGCGGCCGCATCCATTCACGCTAGCGGGCCACCCCGCGGCCGAGCTGAGTTTCTCAAGGCGGCTAGCCGGTACTGCTGGTTGTGGATCTGGTTGGGATACGATCGAGCCCAGGCCTGCCGCTATCGCGCTGCTCGATCGAAATATCTCGGAATAGCTGGGAGGCACGCGTAGGCTTGCAGAAGTCTGTGGCGGGATGGGGTTGTTAGGGCCGCCAGCAATCATGCCCGCCTGGGTTGTTTCCAATGCGCCAGCCACTTTACCTGACCGACCCAATCTTCAGCGGAGGTTTCGGCCAACATTCGATCCAATGCCCCGCTCAGGGCGCTCAAGGTCCATTGGCGCTGCGCCGCCAATGCGATCCCGCCGTGGCGGGGATGGCGTTCCGCCAAAACGATAAAGTCCCGCACATTGAAGGTGAAGATGACCCGCCCCTGGGCCGTGGCGCCCAAGAGTTGAGCCTCGTCGTCGGCACTAGAGGGCATCCAGTCAGTGGGCGTGCGCGTGATATCATGGCCGCGCTCAAGCAACGCGCGCTGCAGTTGCCGGAGGGACGTGTCGGCATCCAGGTGCAGGCGGGGCTTAGCCACGCGGCGGCTCGAGTTGGCTGTCGGCCTGAAGGCTGGCGTCGATTTCGGCGTGGTGGGCCTGATAGAAGGCCAAGGCCTCCTTCACCTGGGCCTCAGCCAGCCCGTACGCCTCAGCCAGTTGCGGCGTGGTCAGGCCCCAGTCCTGATGCCCCACCACCAGGGTCTGAACGCGGGTCCCACGCCCACGCAAGATAGGCGTTGGTTGGCCCGTGGCTCCACGGTGATATTCAATGCCTGGGAAGTTGGGGTCGGTCAGGCCTTCGGCTAGCGCGCCAACCTTTTCCGCCACCGCCCACAAAATGAACTGGTTGAGCGATACGCCTTGCTGGCGGGCAATCTCCTCGGCCTTTTGTTTGAGTTGTTGCGGAAGACTGAGTGCATAGCGGGCCATGGCTGCCTCCTGATAAGTGATATCTTATGCCACATCGCAGGCGATGTCAAAGGTTGGTGCGGCAGTTGCCTGGCCATTTCAAGTTTGCCAGCTATACCCGGCGGTTCCAGGTTCGATCCCTGGCTCCGCCGATTGTCCGCCGGTCATCCAGTCAGACCAGGAGAGACCTAGCTAGCCGACCTGGCTTGGCGGAGCCACCCCTCCACTTGGAGGCTTCCCATGAACCCCAGGTCGCTCAAGTTGGACGTGTCGGACGCGATCGAAGGCTTTCTTCAATCCAAGTTGCCGAAGGATGAGGCCCCGGAACAATTGCGGGACACCAGTATGACTAGCCTATGTGGCTGCCGGCCCGCCTCTGACGATCGCTGCTAATTTGACCGCGCCTGTGACCGCCGCCCAACCGTAACCCGTAACGCCGGATACGGGTCGACTTAACCTACCGTCCAGCTCGACCCGTA
>JBBRZY010000895.1:0-1867 GCA_038252885.1 Anaerolineales bacterium
CACCCGCCCGTAGTACTAGTCGGCCGTCCGCCGCGAGCCAGCTCTGCCCGCTATTACCTTAACCTCCTAACCTACCACCCCTCCGTTTCACCTTTTTCTTTTTCTCTTTCTTTTTTCTCTCGCACGCCTTTCTTGACGCCATTCCGGCCTCACACTAGAATAGCCCGGTGCTTAATGAACTTCTAACCTTCCGGCGCGCCCCCGCATGAGCAGCCGCTGGCCCGGCAAGTACGTCATCGGCCTAACCGGCAACATCGCTACCGGCAAGAGCGTGGTGCGCAAGATGCTCGAGCACCTGGGCGCCTTTGGCCTGGATGCCGACGCGCTCTCGCACCAGGCCATCGCCAAGGGCGGCCCGGCCTATGCCGGCGTGGTCAAGCTGTTTGGCGAGTGGCTGCTGACACCCGACGGCGAGATCCACCGCGCGCGCCTCGGCCGCATCGTCTTCAACGACCCCGAGGCGCTCAACCGCCTGGAGACGCTCATCCATCCGGTGGTCGGCCAGGCCACCGACTTCCTGGTGCGGCGCACGCACTCGTCGGTGGTGGTCATTGAGGCCATCAAACTGATCGAGGGTGGCCTGGCCCGTGACTGCGATGCGCTGTGGGTGGTGAACGTGCCCCAGGCCATGCAGGAGGCCCGTCTGATTGCCAAGCGCAAGCAGACGCCGGCCGAAGCCCGCACCCGCATCAGCGCCCAAGGCCCGCAAAAAGACAAACTCAACGCCGCGCATGTCGTCATCGACAACAACGGCAGCTTTGAAGACACCTGGACCCAGGTGCAGACCGCCTTCAACAAAATTCTGCGCCCGGCGCGGCTGCCCGGCCTGCCCGGCACCAAGCCGCTCTCGGCCGACGCCGGCCCGCTGGCCGTGCGCATCCGCCGCGGGCTGCCCAGCGACGCCACCGCGATTGCGGCCTTCATCAAGCAGGCCACGCGCGGCCGGGTGACGCTCTCGCGCGGCGACGTGATCGCGGCCTTCGGCGACAAAGCCTACATGCTGGCCGAGCTCAGCGGCCACCTGGCGGCCGTGGCCGGCTGGAAGGTGGAGAACTTGGTGGCGCGCGTGGACGAGCTGTATGTGCTGCCCGGCGCGCCGCTCGACCAACTGGCCCCGCCCATCCTCGAGGCGGTCGAAATCTCCTCGAAGGAATTGCAGAGCGAGGCCGCCCTGCTGTTCGTGCCGCAGGCGCTGGCCCAGGCCGCCGCCGCCGCGCTCTCTGGCCGGGGCTTCACCCAGTCCGCGCCCGAAAAACTCGCCGTCGCTGCCTGGGTCGAGGCCGCGCACGAGTCTATGCCGGCCGGCTCGGCGCTGCTCTTCAAGCACCTGCGCGAAGACCGCGTCCTGCGCCCGATTTAGCGCTCGCTCGTTCGCCTTCTTTGCCTTTGCTTTGCTCTTCTCTTGCGGTAAGATTACGCCATGACCTCCTTGGAGCACCCCCATGACCCCGATCAGCAATTGGATTAAGGCCCACCCGCGCCTGACGGCCTGGCTGGTGCTGGCCCTGGGCATGAACGCCATGCTGATCTACGAAGCCCGCAGTGTCGGCCTGCTGGCTGGGCAGTGGCTGGCGCTGATTGTGGCGACCACGCTCGTGGCCGGCCTGTGCGTCTGGATCATCGGCTGGGAAGACGACGATGAGGACGAAGTGGCGGCCAGTGTGGCCGGCCCCGCCGCCACCGACAAGCCCAGGCCCGGCCCGCCGCGCCCCGCGCGCAGCAAGAAATAGCGCCCGCCCATTCCAGGCCCGGCCCAACCCGCCGGGCCGTTTCGTTTAATCCCCCCGGCTGGGCGGTATAATCGCCCCACCATGCCTGCCGACCATGGCCCAACATTCAGCGACAAAGCTGCCCTGCGCGGCGAGCC
>JBBRZY010000896.1:0-1864 GCA_038252885.1 Anaerolineales bacterium
GCTTTCAGTGCAGTCTTCATCCTCACGCTGCCAGATCAGACCGTCGGCCCCGGCATCATATTCGACCTCGCCGTGCTGGCCATCCCGCTGGCCATCGCCGTCGCCATCCTGCGCTACCGCTTGTGGGATATTGACCTCCTCATCCGCCGAACGCGGGTCTACTCGGCCCTCACGGCGCTGCTCGCCCTCGCCTACTTCGGCAGCGTGCTGGTGCTGCAAAACGTCTTTCAAGCGCTCACCGGCGAAGGCCGCAGCGCCCTCGTCACCGTGCTCTCCACCCTCATCATCGCGGCGCTCTTTGTCCCCGTCCGCAGCCGCGTCCAGCGCGCCATCGACCGCCGCTTCTACCGCCAGAAGTACGACGCCGCCCGCACCCTGGCCGCCTTTGGCGCGCAGGCCCGCGACGTGGTCGAACTCGAACAGCTTTCAGACCAACTGGTGACCGCCGTCGACGCGACCATGCAGCCCGCGCACGTCGGCCTGTGGGTGCGGGCTGGCGTCAACCAGAACCGCGAGAGACTGACGTGACCTCTGGTCGGGCCCGTGCCCAACACCAGCCACTTCCACAGCTTCAGCCCCTGGGCCGAAATCCTCGCCCGCCTGCGCGCCGCCGAGCCGGCCTAGTGCCCAGTGCGTTCTGGCGCGGTCCGCCCAGCCCAGCAGCAACCGCGCCTGCGCGTTTACCATGACCCATTTGTGAAAATTCGTGTCCCCGGTGTCGGTCATTCATAAGCCCTAGCCCCGCTCTCTCACCGACCATCCGTCCGGCCCAACTCATTTGCCTCCCTCGCCCTTCCCCTCGCCCCATTCGTGCTAATTCGTGTTAAAGTCCACAGGCGCTGAAACACCTACTCGGCCCCGAAGGATGACGCTATGGACCAGTTGCAACTGACCTTTCTCGGCACCGCCGCCTCGAACGCCTATCCCGAGGCGTTTTGCAAGTGCGCCAACTGCGAACGCGCCCGCCTGCTGGGCGGCCCCAGCCTGCGCGCCCGCTCGTCGGCCCTCATCAACGACGACCTGCTGATCGACCTCGGGCCAGACATTCTCACCTCGTCGTTCTACCATCGCCGGCCGCTCACCAACGTGCGCTGGTGCCTCCAGACCCACGGCCACTCCGACCACCTCGACCCCAGCATGCTGCTCTCGCGCAGCCCCGGCTACGACGTGCTCGGCGCGCCCCGCTTGCACTACTACGCCTCGCCCGCCACCATGGACCGGCTGGCCGCCATGCTGCAATGGGATTTTGGCGCGGGCGGCGTCATGGCCCCCGGCGTGGCCGAGACCCTCAATGTGGAGTTTCACCTCGTCGAGGCGCTGCAATCGTTCGCCGTCGGCCCATACCAGGTGACCGCCTTCCCCGCCAACCACGACCGCAGCCTCGACCCGCTGCTCTACGCCGTCAAGACCGCCGGCCGCACCCTCTTCTACGGCACCGACACCGGCCCGCTGCCCGAGGCCACCTGGCAGGGCTTCCACGACCAGCGCTTGCAGTTCGACCTGGTGATCCTCGATCACACCTACGGCCCAGACGAGCCCGCCCCCGACCACATGAACGCCAACCAGTTCCGCGAACACCTCGCTCGCCTGCGCGCCGAAGACCTGCTCACTCCCCAGGCCCGCGTCCTGGCCACCCACATCTCGCACCCGCGCAACCCCGCCCATCCTGAGCTGGCCGACTTCGCGGCGCAGCACGGCTACGAGATCGCCTACGACGGCTTGACGGTCTAGCATCCCGCCTCCGAGCGCCCCAGAATCAAAACCGGCCCCGCGTCGATGAGCAACCTGCCAAGCTCACCCACACGGGGCCGGTCGTTAAGATACGAGCGCGGCCTAGAACGACCCGGTCTTGATCTCCCCCGCC
>JBBRZY010000897.1:0-1863 GCA_038252885.1 Anaerolineales bacterium
CCGTAAGCGCAGATCTCCACCCACCGACCCACCCTAAGGTGGATACGGGCTGTCCTCTCGCGGCGTAAGCTCAGACCATTGACGTTTAGGAAAGAGCGGCGCAGATCATGAACTACCAAATCACCGTCAAAGAATATCTGGAAGAAAGCTGGTCGGCTTGGTTTGACGGCCTGACCATCACGCATAGCACGGACGGGACGACGATCTTGGCCGGACCCGTCCGTGATCAGACGGCGCTGCACGGTCTGCTGGCGAAACTGCGCGACCTGGGCCTGACCCTGGTCGCCATCTCGCCCGACCTGCCGGCGGCGCTGTAAGTCGGCCCGACAATTCGAAATCGAACACCTGGACCAAAAGGAGACACTCACATGGCAACTTTGACGACGACCACCACGCCCGCTGCCGTTCGCACTGGCAATCGGTTTGGCCGGATTGTGCGCGGCCTAGCCCGCGGGCTGGGCGTGGTAGCAGCCCTGATCGCTGGCCTGTCGCTGGCTGGGGCCGGCTATGAAGCCGTTGCGGCGCGCGGCGACGCTCGTGCCTACCCGCCGCCTGGCCAGATGGTTGATGTGGGCGGTTACCGGCTGCACATCCAGTGCGTGGGCACGGGCAGCCCCACGGTGGTGCTCGATGCCGGCCTGGGCGGCACCTCGCTCGATTGGAGCCTAGTGCAGACCGAGATGGGCCAAACCACGCGGGTGTGCGCTTACGACCGCGCCGGCATGGGCTGGAGCGAGAATGGCCCGCAGCCGCGCACGCCCGAACAGGTCGCGCGCGAGCTGCACACCCTGCTGTCCAACGCCGGCCTCGAAGGTCCGTACGTGCTGGTCGGGCACTCCCTGGCCGGGAAGAATGTGCGCATGTTTGCGCTGCTCTACCCCGACCAGTTGGCCGGGATGGTGCTGATCGACGCACGCAGCGAATATGTGGACGACCGCACCTCACCCGCTGAAGCTAAGGCGTTCAAGGATCTGTATGCGGCCTTAGCCAACGTCTACAAGGTGGCGCGCCGGTTGGGCGTCATGCGCCTCATTGGCTCGAGCGTGGTTGGCGACGCGGCCCTCTCAGCTGAGACGCGGGCGGCCATCGCCATGGTAGCTTACGCGCCGCGCAGCCAGGATGCGGCCACCGCCGAAGCTAACGCGCGGGAAGCCAGCGACGCGCAGTTGGCGGCCGCCCCCTCGCTGGGCGACCGGCCGGTGATTGTATTGGCGTCAGAGCAGAACATGACCGCAGAGCCGAATTGGCCCGAAGCCCAGCGGCTGATGGCTGCGCTCAGCACGCAGAGCCAGTTGATCGTGCCGGCGGGCAGCAGCCACTACATCCACTGGGACCACCCGGCCGTGGTGATTGACGCCGTGCGGCAGGTGGTCAGCCAGGTGCGCGGCGAGTAAGTGCGGGTGTCAAGTAGCCGAGTTCGTACCGACCATCCAACAACCATCTAACAGGAGGGCTACCATGACCGCATTTCTGAAAACCATTGTCCGCATCGTCGTCTACAGCCTGGCCTTTGTTCTGCCGGTCGTGGGCCTGGCCGGCTACGGTTATGTGTCGACCATGTCACTGACCCTGCCCAAACCGGCCGCCTTGGCGCTATCGGCCACAGGTGACAACGCCCTGAACGCGAAGCCTTACGACCCGGCCAAGCCCACGGTCGCCATCGTCCTCGGTAGCAGCCGCACCGAGATCACTGACTTTCTGATCCCGTATGAGCTGTTTTCCCCCGCCGGCGCCTACAATGTCTACGCCGTTGCGCCGAAACGCCAGGTGACCTCGCTGGCCGGTGGGTTGGAAGTGATGCCGGACTTCTCCTACGCGTAGCCCGACACGCTGTTGGGTAAAGCGCCCGAGGTAATCGTGATC
>JBBRZY010000898.1:0-1853 GCA_038252885.1 Anaerolineales bacterium
GCCGTCCCAATGCATGAAGCGGTGCAGCCCGCCCAAGTCGCGCACCAGTTCGTCGCCCGGCCGCAAGTACAGGTGATAAGTGTTGCTCAACACCAAAGTCGCGCCCAACTCGCTCAACTGCGCCGGCGTCAAAGCCTTCACCGTCGCCGCCGTGCCCACCGGCGCAAACACCGGCGTTAGCAAATCGCCATGCGGCGTATGCAGTACCCCCGTCCGCGCCGCGCCGTCCGTCTGTAGCAGATCAAACTCAAACATATGAACCTTGCCTAATCCCTGTCTGTTGCCACTGGGCCCGCACGCAACTTCCGCCGTGTCCGAGCCCATTCGTGTAATTCGTGGAATTCGTGGCCAATGCTTTTGAACTTCTCTGGCTACTAACCATCCAGCTTCACCAGCGTCACGCCGTTGCGGTCGAGGTACGCCAGCAGCGTGTTCGCGTCCACATACTTATCTGGCGGCACCAGCCCACGCGGCTCAAACCGGTCCTGCGCCAGCGCCAACGCCGCCAGCACCGCCGGCGCAATCGGCGTGTAGTGCCCGTGGTGCGAACCAATCAAAGCATAGCGTGCCACCTGCCCGTCCGCCGTCTCGATCTCATACGCCAGGCAGCCCGTGGCCGACCCCAGCCAGCGGCTCAGCGCCAGCCCGGGCCGCAGGAAGCGCGTCATCAGCGCGTGCATCACCGGCCAGCGCGCCGCCAAGTCGAGCAGCGGATTTAGCCCCCACACCCGGCTGTCCACATAGAAGTCCACCGTCCGCAGGCTCGGCCACACCGTCGGCAGCGTCACGCCATCGGCGCTCTCGTACAACCGCCCGCGCATCCTGCCGATCGGCGGCGGCATCACCAGCGTGGCCGTGTCGCGCCAGCCAGTGCGCGTCACCATCTGCCCGTCGCGCAGCACCTGCACCGGCCGCCCCACCGAGCGCAGCAGCGAGCCGCCGCTGCCGGGGTTGGCCGCGTACTGCGTGGCCGGGGCCAAAAAGCCCGTCACCCGCACCGGGTCAGTCAGCCTGCTGTGCCGCACGATCGCCGCGCTCACCGCCGACACCGAGCTGCAGGCCGTCAGCAGCCGCGTGCCTTGCGCGTCGAACCGCTCGCGCAGCGCGTACAACTTGACCACATACGCGCGGCTGTCGGCGATGTCGATCAGGTCAAAGCCCACCTCCAACGCCGCCTCGGCCAGCGCCGTCGTGCGGTCCTGAAACGGCCCCACCGTGTCGAGCACCACATCGCCCGGCCGCAAAGCCGCCCGCAGCGAGGCCGCATCTTCCACATCCAACCGCAAGTCAGCCCCCGGCCGGCGCGCGGCAGTTAACGGGCTGGCCCCCTCGGCCCGCAGCCGCTCTACCGCCGTCGCCCCGAAGAAGCCCAGCCCACCCAGCACCACTATTCGACGCATAAACTCCTAACAGCCCCTCTGGTCGCGTAGATATCTGGCCCACACGCTCCGAGCGGGCCTCCGGGGACTCTAGCCTGCCCCTATGCGCGCGTCCCCGCCCGCAGCGCATACAGTGGCATTTCACCCGGCCCGCCGCGCTCGCCAAAGGCCAGCGCCGTGCCGGCCAAAATGTCGCGCAGCGTCCGCGTCACCACAATCTCACCCGGCCCGGCCAACGCCGCCGCCTGGCGCGCCACACCCAGCGCCGCCCCCTGCGGCTCGCCATTGACGACCCGGCATTCGCCCACATGCAGGCTGACCGCCCAACGGGCCGGTGAGGCCCGCAGCCGTTCGGCCCAGCCCACCGCCCGCGTCGGGCTGTCGAACAGCGCCAGCACCTCGCCCGCCTGCACCGTCGCCTGGCGCGCCCCCGCTGCCTCCGCCCCGGCCCGCGCCGCCTCCAGCGTCGCCCCC
>JBBRZY010000899.1:0-1838 GCA_038252885.1 Anaerolineales bacterium
GACGCCAACCACAAGCCTGATGAACGGAATGTCGTCAATACTTTACTCCTCCCCTACGTCCCGGGGCTAATTGTAACTTTTTAGGGGACCGGCACATGAAAGTACCGTTGAGTTGGCTCCGCGACTTCGTTGACCTGACCCTCTCCCCGGCCGAGCTGGCCTACAAGCTCACCTTCGCCGGGCTGGAGGTCGAAGACCTGACCTATGTGGGCCTGGCCCCAGCCGACGGCCGCATTGATGGCCTGGCCTCGGGCAAGACTGGCAGCGGCCCCAAGGCCAAGGGGTTGGCCTGGGACCCGGCCAAGCTGGTAGTGGCCGCCATCCTGGAAGTGCAGCCGCACCCCAACGCCGACCGGCTGACGCTGCTGCGGGTGGACGACGGCAGCGGCAAAGAGCAGACCGTGCTGACCGGCGCGCCCAACCTGTTCGAGCACAAGGGCCAGGGCCCGCTGGCCCAGCCGCTCAAGGCCGCCTACGCGCGTGAGGGCAGCATCCTGTATGACGGCCACAAGCCGGGCCAGGAACTGATGACGCTCAAGCGCGCCAAGATTCGCGGCGTCGAGTCGTACTCGATGGTGTGCTCGGAGAAGGAGTTGGGGCTGTCGGAGGAGCACGAGGGCATCATCCTGCTGCCGGCCGACGCGCCGGTGGGCCAAGCGCTGGCCGACTATATGGGCGATGTGGTGTTCGAGGTGAAGATCAACCCGAATATGGCCCGCAACGCCAGCATCCTGGGGCTGGCGCGCGAGATCGCGGCCCTCACCGGCCAGCCGCTCAAGCAGCCCGATTATTTCTTCCTCGCCAGCGGCCCCGCCAGCGCCGGACAGATAAAGCTTGAGTTGCGCAGCCCAGAGCTCAACCCGCGCTTCACCGCCGCGCTGATCAAAGGCGTCATGCTCGCGCCCAGCCCCTACGAAGTGCAGCGCCGGCTGCGGCTGGCCGGGCTGCGGCCGATCAACAACGTGGTCGACGCCACCAACTATGTGATGCTCGAAATCGGGCAGCCCTTGCACGCCTTCGACTACGACGTGCTGGTGCGCCGCGCCGGGGGGCAAACGCCCACCATCATCACGCGCCTGCCCAACCCCGGCGAGACGTTGACCACGCTCGACGGGGTGGAGCGCCAGTTGGACCCCGACACCATTCTCGTGTGCGACACGGCCGGCGCACTGTCGCTGGGCGGCGTGATGGGCGGGCTGGAGTCGGAAGTCAACGCCGCCACCACCAACGTCCTGCTGGAGGGCGCGGCCTGGGAGTACATCAACATCCGCAAGACGGTCAAGCGCCAGAGCCTGCCGTCCGAAGCCGCCTATCGCTTCTCGCGCGGCGTGCACCCGGCCATGAGCGAACGCGGCGTGCGGCGCGGCATTGAGTACATGCGCCAATGGGCCGGCGGCACCGTGGCCGCAGGGCTGGTGGACGCGTACCCCCACCCCGCCCCGACCGTGGTGGTCGACCTGCCGCTGACCGAGGTCGAGCGCGTGCTGGGCCTGAGCCTGCCAGTGGCGGAAGTCGTTAAGATTTTGGAGGCGCTGGAGTTCACGGTGCAAGTGGAGGCCGAGGCGCTGCGCATCACTGCGCCCGACCACCGGCTGGATATCGGCACGGGCGTCGTCGGCCGCGCGGACGTGATCGAAGAGATCGCCCGCATCTACGGCTACGAGCGCATCCCCGAGACGCAGTTGGCCGACCGCCTGCCGCCCCAGCGCGGCAACCGCCAACTCACGCTCGAAGAACGCACGCGCGATGTGCTGGTAACGGCTGGGCTGCAAGAGGTGGTCACCTATTCGCTCACTGCGCCGCATCGCGAGCGCCGGGTGCAGCCGCCCAGCGCGCCC
>JBBRZY010000900.1:0-1838 GCA_038252885.1 Anaerolineales bacterium
GCACCACGGGTCGCAGGGTGAGCGCGGCCGGCGCAGCGGCGGCCGGCGCGGCCCGGCGCGGGATCAGGCGCCCAAAAATGAGCAGGTTGATGGGCAGCAGCGAGATTGCGACCGGCAGGGTCCACGATAAGAAAATGCCGGATTCCGGCACCCACCGCGCAAACGCCACCAGGAACGCCAGCTTGACCACCGCGAAGATCACATTCTCCACCGGCACCCACACCGCTTGGCGCAGGCCGGTCAGCACACTGTCTTGGAGTGTGAAAATGCCCCAGGTGGCAATGGCCAGGCCCACCGACCAACGCCAGCCAGCGCTGGCCTTCACAAACAATAGCGCCGGCGCCCACCAGGCCAGGCCGGCCATGAAGATTATCGCAACCGCTACGGCGGCGGCCAGGCTGGCCAAGTATGCATAGCCCACCAGGCGGGTCGTTCGCGGTCCGGCCACCGGCAGAAAGCGCACCAACACGTTGCTTAGGCTTAACTGCGCTATCCCCGAGAGCAGCACCATAGCCGAGAGCAGCGCCGAGTTGAGCCCGACCACCTGCGCCGGGTACAGCCGCGCCGCGAGCGTCCAGTAGGCCAACCCCAAGACTGACGTAGCGCCGCCGCTAAGCAGCAGCGCATAACCGTTGCGGTAGAGCGGGTGGCGCAGATGCGCCGCCAGCCGGGTTCTCAATTGGGCCAGCCGCCCCCCATTGAGCCGGTCGGTCTCCAGCGCTGGCGTCACGGGCTGGCCCGCGCCGCCAACCGGGCATACGCCTGTTCAAACTGCGGCACGGCGACTGCCGCGGTAAACAGATTCGAGCGGAGCTTCCCGTTGGTTCCAAAGCGCTCGCGCAGCGGCTGGTCCGTGAGCAAGCGTTGCATCGCGCTGGCCAAGGCGGGCACGTCGCCCGGCGGCACCAATAGGCCCGTTTCCTCCGGCACAATCATGTCGGTGTGCCCGCCCGGGGTTGTGCCGATCACCGCCTTGCCGCGGCTCATCCCTTCGTATACCACGCTGCCCAGCGGCTCGGCCCACAGCGAAGGCAGCACCCCAAACAGGCAGCGATCCCAGGCGGCCATCACCGCCGGGTGCGGGAAGTTTTGCAGAATGATTACGCCCGGCGGCAGCGCCCGGGGTGTATCCTTTTCGAGGGTGCCAATAAGGACCAGGGGCGGCGGCGCTTTCAATTGGACATAGGCCGCCAACAGCGGCTTGAGCCCTTTGACCAGGCGCAGCGCGCCGACAAAGAGAATGAACGGCGAGGGGGGCAATTGGTCTAGATACGGTTGGAGATCGCGTTCGCTGGCCGCTGCCGCCGAATTGCCGGGCAGGGGGTCATCCTCGCGAAAACTGGGAATGACGACATGCGCAAGCGCGCGACCGCCTGGCTGGGTCCGGTCATCTAGAAAATCGCGCCGCATCATCTGCTGGACGTAGGTGCTGATGCTGTGCAGGGCAGAGACTTTGCGCCGCAGCAGGGGGGCGCTCAGGTAGACGCCCAGCGTGGCGGCCCACCCCTTCGCCGTGCCATAGTATTGCGCCGTGCAGCCCAGGCATTTCTGGAAGGCCGGCCCGGTGCAGTTTTGTTCGTGGTAGAGCAGCGTGCGATTGGCGCAGCTGTAGCCATAGTCACGCGCGGAGATCAGCAGCGGCGTATCCAGGCCGGTGAGCGCCACCGCGGCCGAGTAGGCAAACCAGCCGTAAGCATGGATCACCTCCGGCTTCAATTGCAGAATCAGCCGGCGCAGTTGCCAGATGGTCACTGGGTCAGGGTAGGGGGGTTGGTGGCGTTGTTTCGAGGTGCGCCCCAACCCGGGCAGGCTGGTGCGCAGTTGCCGCAACCGATACA
>JBBRZY010000901.1:0-1820 GCA_038252885.1 Anaerolineales bacterium
CCGTCAGCACACGCCCTCCGCTTCAATGCCCCAGTGGAGTATATTTATACTCCAAAACATCACTCCGATGCCCACCAATTTCGGGCTTTATACATGTCAGACAACCAACCAGCCCCCAGCCTTGGGTCGCCCCACGCTGGCTCGAACTTGTAGAACATTCATTCCAAATACCCCGTCCACCGTTCCCCGGCCTCTGACCTCCGACCTCTGACCTCCGGACTCCGGCATCCCGCGCCCTCTCCATCCGTGCATTTAACAAAACCGCCTATAATAGTTTTGAACCAATCACCCCCAATCGGAGGGCGGTCATGGATCAATATCTGACCCAATTCCTCACCACGTTGGCCGACGAGAAACGTTACGCCGACAACACCATCTCAGCCTATCGCAACGACCTGGGCCAGGTCTGGGAATACCTCCGCACCGAGCAGGGTGGGGTGGTAGACCTAACCGCCGTCGGCCCGGAGTTGTTGGCAAACTACGTCACCAGCCTGCAGAACAGCGCCAACGACTACGCCGCCTCCACCGTCGCGCGCAAGATCGCCGCGGTCAAATCCTTCTTTAGCGCCATGGTCGCGCGCGGCGTGCTGCCCCTCGATCCGGCCGCCAAGCTCACCTCACCCAAAATCAAAAAGACCGCCCCCAAAACGCTTTCGACGGACGACATGGAACGCCTGCTGGCCGCGCCCGGCCGGTCGGGCAGCGCCAAAGCGCTGCGCGACCGGGCCTTGCTCGAAGTGCTCTACGCCACCGGCATGCGCGTCACCGAAATCGTCAATCTGCGCCTGGACGATGTGGATTGGGAGAGCGCCCAGGTCAACTGCCCTGGCAAAGGCGAACGTCGCCGCCGGCTGCTGCCGCTCGGCCCGGCCGGCGAACCGTTAGCCGAATATCTGCACCGCGGCCGGCCGAACTTCTCGCGCGACGAGTCGCCCGCCACGCTCTTCCTCAACCATCGCGGCCAACGGCTCACCCGCCAGGGCGTCTGGCTGATCCTAAAAGAGGCCGCCGAAACGGCCGGCCTGGATGGCGACGTGACCCCGCACACCTTGCGCCACTCGTTCGCCAAGCAGCGGGCCGGCTCTGGCGCAGACCTGCGCCACTTGCAAGAGCTGCTGGGCCACGCCAACATCTCGACCACGCAGGTCTACCGCCCATTAGTCGCCCCCGATGACACGCCGGCGCCGCTGATCGGCGCCGCCTAGGAGTTTGCCCAGTATGGAATCTTTTCTGACGCGCGCCGAATTTGAAGAGGCTGCCGCCGTAATCCGCGCCCGCACCCGCCACCAGCCGCGCATCGGCCTGGTGCTCGGTTCCGGGCTGGGCCACCTGGCCGAGGCCGTCGAGCAGCCCGACATCATCCCGGCCGCCGACATCCCCCACTGGCCGCACTCCACCGTCGAAGGCCACCAGGGGCGCGTGCTCATCGGCCAACTGGAAGGGCAAACCGTGCTGGTGCAGCAGGGCCGCGCGCACCGTTACGAAGGCCACAGCATGCAGCAGGCCACGCTGCCCATCCGCGTGATGCAGTTGCTCGGGCTAGAGGCGGTCATCCTTACCAACGCCGCCGGTGGCATCAACCCCATCTATCGGCCGGGCGATGTCATGCTCATCACCGACCACATCAACTTCATGGGCATGGCCGGCGACTCGCCCCTGCGCGGCCCCAACGAGCCGAGCTTTGGCCCGCGCTTTCCCGATATGAGCCAGGCCTACGACCGCCATCTCTGCCGCCTGGCGGTGTCGGTCGCAGAAGCCGCCGACCTCACGCTGCATCAGGGCGTCTATGTCTGCCTGGGCGGCCCGTCGTTCGAGACCCC
>JBBRZY010000902.1:0-1813 GCA_038252885.1 Anaerolineales bacterium
CCTAACTTTCCTGGATCGGGCTGGATACACGGCGGCCGGGTGCGCGTCGCTGGCCGCGACGTGGCGCCTCGGCCACGCGGGCGGGCCCCACCGAGGCGGCCGTGCCCCGCGCTTTGCCTCGCCCGGCTGATCGAGCGGTCGGGGCGCTCGCGGGTGGGCGGGTAGCACCGCGCTCCATCAGGCTCATGCCATCAAGGGTGAGATGTTGGCCCGCGATCACGCGCCGACGCTGGGATCCGCAGACTGGACAAGCTGGGCTTTCCAGCGCGGTGGGGGCCTCTTGGCCACAGGTCAAGCACAGGGCGCGCCCGGCCTCGTGTGTTAGCTCAAGCTGGGCCTCAACCGCCACGCCGTCGGGTAAGTGCTGGCGGTGGTGGACAAATTCGGCGAGAACTTGCTCGTGCGAGAGACCGGTCAATTCGCCCAGCGTGGCGTTGATCTTGCGGATACGCCGGCCGTTGGCCAGGCGACCGGCTTTATTCAGTAGTTCTTGCAGGCTGTCACTGATGTACATGGCTAGGTTTCACTCCTGAGCGCGCAACAGACCAGCGCTTGCGCGGCGATAACAAAAGCAGGCGGTCGTCTATGCCCGTTCCGCGCGGGCAGCTGTCCGCACCTTGGGCCAGGCCGCGACCAGCAGCGGCTGGGCCGGCCACCACACCGTTCCGAGGTCATAGGGGAAGGGCGGTTGCCAGCCGGGCCCAGGCTGCTGAAAGTCTTCGATGCGCAGCCCCGGCCGGGCGGCAAGCTGCTTCAAAGTGTCGGTCACAAAGAGCCCCCCCGCGTTGGCCCGCACAAACGTGGCGGCGGGTAGCACGGCCACCTGCTGAGTCATCTGCCGGCCTAGCTCGAAGTTGGCATTCACCACGACGTGGCTGACCAGGCGGTCGAAAGGGTTGATGACCACCTTCGTTATCTGGCCCGCCGGTCCGTCACTGGCATACACGGCCTGCCCCGCCTCCGGCTGCAATGGTCGGCGCTGGGGCACCCGCGGCTGGCCCTCGACGCGCGGCAGGCTGAGCACACCGCGCACGCTTGCGAGGGCTGCGGCGGCTGAGGCGGCGGCTGTTTGCACCGCCTCGCTGGGGACTTTGCCGGCTAGCGTGATCCAGCCCGCGTGAGCACCCACGCGTAGCTGCTGTGGGCGCGTCAGTCGATCACGGCCAAGCGCCTGCGCGACAGCGGTCGTCAGGTCGGCGTCGGCCACTAGATTGTTTTGAATGGCTTTGACGCCGGGCACGGCCTGCACCACCGCGGCGATTTGCGATCGGAACATCCGACTCGTGGCGTGGCCACGCAGCGTGACAAGCCCCTGATCGATTTCGAACCCCAGACTGTTGTGCCCATGGACCCGGTAGCGCGGCTCGCGCCACAAAGCACTTTCGACGTTGCGCCATAGATCCAAATCAGACCCCCAAAGGGGAGATGATCGGAAGAAGTTATCGAACATGGTAAATCTCCTTAATTTGTATTTGAGCACTAATCGTCGCAGCAGCGGTATCGCCCGACGAACGCGCGCGGGGCCTATGGCAGGCCGTATTCTCCGACAGCTTCGGGCTGGTACAGAATCATGGTCACCAGCAGCCGCTGAAGACCGTCTGGAACCGCCACTTCCACAATATCACCGACGCGATGGCCCAGCAGGGCGAGCCCCACTGGCGCCAGGATGGACACCTGGTATTGGGCAATGTCAGCCGCTTTAGGCAGAACGATCGTGCAGGTGAAAGCCTCGCGGGTAACCAGATTTAAGAGGCCCACGCGAGAATTAAGCGTGATGACATCGCCCCGAACTTCATCCGCCGCCACCGTTTCG
>JBBRZY010000903.1:0-1802 GCA_038252885.1 Anaerolineales bacterium
AATCTCGCTCCACACCAGCAGGCCCATTTCGTCGGCCATGCGAACCGTCAGCTCGGAATGCGGGTAGTGGGACAGGCGCACATAGTTGCCATGGAGGCCGACCTTGATTTCGGACAGCAACGCGCGCGCGGCTTGCGGCGTGATGATGCGCGCCGGCGTCGGGCCGAACTCTTCTTCATGCATGCTGATGCCGCGCAGAAAGATCGGCTTGCCGTTGAGCAAGATGTTCTCGCCCACCACCTTGATGGTGCGAAAGCCGATGCGGTCGCTCAAGCGGTCGTCGCCTGCTTGCACCTGCACTTCATACAGCTTCGGCGACTCCGGTGACCAGCGCTGCAGGCCAGCCGGTGGCTTGACCGTGAAGCTGGCTTGTCCCGCCGCATCGGTGCTGGCGGTCAGCTTCAGGCCCAGTTCGGCAATGCTCAGCGAAACCGGCTGATGGGCCGCAGCGGGGCCATCGAGCTTGACGCTGGCGCTGATGCTGCCGTCGTCGTTGAGGTTCAGATGCTGGTCGTCGATGTAGGTCTTGGGCGTGTAGATCAGGCGCACCGGGCGGGTGATACCACCATAAAGCTCCCAGTCGGTGAAGGTGGGCGGCACGCTCTCATCGCTGCGGGTCGAGTCGACGCCGACGGTGATCTGGTTCTCGCCCTTGCGCAGCACAGGGGTGACCTCAAAGGTGAATGGGGTGAAGCCACCTTCGTGTTTGCCGACAAACTTGCCGTTCAGGTAGACCGAGGCCTTGTAGTTGACGGCTTCGAAGCGCAGGAAGGCGCGTTGGGTGTGGCTGTCCTTGCCCAGATCTCGCGCCTGGAAAGTGCGCTGGTACCACATCAGCCCGTCGTAGAAACGAAGCTCGGTGTTAGGCATGTTCCACGAGCCTGGCAGCGTGACGCGCGGGGCGCGTTGCATGTCGTACTCGAAGAAGATGTTGGGATTGGCCTTCTCTTCGGCCTGGACGTTGATGTCCCGATAGCGCAGGTTGCGCGGGTCCGGGGGCGAGTCGTTCATCTCGCTGAGGTTGACGCGGTAGCGGTCTTTGGAGTAAGTCCAGGTGCCCGACAGATCGTCGCCACCGCGGTTGATTGCATTGGTCAGCAGGATGGCCGGGCGCAGTTCCTGGGTGCTCGGGCTGGCGGCCCCGCCGGTGACGGGCATCAGCGCAGCGGCCATCAGCACGAGGGCGGGAAGCAGGGGGCGTGGAACAGTCATCGGGCATCCGTTTGCTGGGGTAGCCTGAGCACCAACTCAGTAGTGTGACCACCGAGTTCGACTGTCGCCTTGGCGCGTAGGGCACCGGGCAGCGCCGTCACTGCTTAGCGCCCCCGGTGGCCCTGGGCCCGCACCAGCCCTGCGGCCGTGGTCTGGGCTTGCGGCGAGGTGATTGATGAGTTCCACATCAGAAACGCCCGCCAGCGCCGCAAGGCGCCTGGCGGCGGGGGCCTCAGGCTTCAGAAATTGCCACGCAAGCTGATGGCAAAACCACGCCCGGCCTGCGACCCGCCCTCGATGCGCGAGTTCTCGTCACCAAACTTGCCTTCGAAGTTGCGGAAGAACTCGAAGGTCTTCTGGTTGGTGATGTTGATCGCGTCGAACCGCACTTCCACCGCCTTGCTGAACTTGTAGCCGAACGATGCGTCCAGGTAACCGCGGGCATTATTGAAGCGCTGGAAACCGTAGTTGTTGGCGCCAATATCCAGGTTGGCCCATTCTGACTTGTGGTTGTAGGCCAGACGCAAGAACAGCGGGCCCTGCTCGTAATAGGTGGCCACCGAATAGGTGTCTTTCGGCACCAGTGGCAA
>JBBRZY010000904.1:0-1797 GCA_038252885.1 Anaerolineales bacterium
GCGGCTCGAACCCGCCGGCGTGGGCGTGGGCGTCACCGAGTTAGCCACGGGTGTTGGTCAGCCACTGCCAGAACGTGATCACGCCCTGATCAATCTGGTTTTGCAGCTCAGGGAACGAGAGCAAGGTGGCGAAGCGCGTCATGGTGTTGGTGAAGAGCATGACGCCGATCAAGATTAGGAACAGGCCGGTGGCAATCGAGATGTAGCGCATGTAGGGCCCTAGCCGCCGCAGCAGCGCCGACACGTTGGCCAGGCCGGCGGCGGCCAGCAGGAAGGGGATGCCCAGCCCGGCCGAGTAGGCCGTCAGCAGGATGATGCCCTGGTTGACGGTGCTGGCGCTGAGGGCCATCGTCCACAGCGCGCCGAGAATCGGGCCGATGCAGGGGGCCCAGCCGGCCGAGAAGAACACGCCCATGAGGGCCGACGACAGGTAACCGAGCTTGGGGTCGGGCGCTTGCTGGCGGCGGGTGTCGTAGTCGAGGAAGGGCAGCTTGATGACGCCCATGGTGTGCAGCCCAAAGACGATGACGACCAGGCCGCCAATGCGGGTGAGCGGGGTTTGCAGGTTGTAGGACAGCACGCCGATGAAGCTGGCCGCCGCGCCGAGCGAGATGAAGAACAGGCTGAAGCCCAGCACAAAGGCCAGGCCGTGGGTGAAGGTGGCCCAGCGATGCTCGCCCGGCTGGCCGGTGGTGACCACGGCGCGGCTGCCCAAGTAGCCCACATAGGCCGGCACCAACGAGAGCACGCAAGGCGAAATGAACGAGGCCAGGCCCGCCAGGAAGGCCAAGCCCAGGGGGACGTTGGTAACTTCCATCCTACGGGTTCACAGGCTTACGTAGACTCTTTCAAGTCCACGGTGGTGATCAAGTCGGTTTCGTACCAATGGACGTTCACGATGCCGGGGTAATAGGGCACCTGGGGCGTGGTCCAGCGGAAGAGCCACTTGGCGTCGGCCGGGCGGCAGTTGATGCAGCCGTGCGACTGGCGCAGGCCGTAGCTGTTGTGCCAATAGGTGGAGTGCAGCGCCGCGCCGTTGGTGGAGAAATACGACACCCAGCCGATGCCGGGGTCGGTGTAGTCGGAGCCAACCATGTGGCGCGAGATGCGTTTGGTGCCGATGACGTGCGGGCCGAGCGGCGTGCCGTTGAGCACGGTCGAGCCGTCATCGGCGAAGTAGTCGCGGCCGGAGGAAATGGTGGTGCGGAAGACCTCGCGCTCGCCCTCGAAGACCGAGAGCGCTTGCTGCTCCAGGTAGACCACGACCTTCTTCTCGGGCGCGGGCACGTCGGGCGAGATCGGCGTCAGCTCGTCCGGCTGGATGATGCGCAGCGCGTAAGCGGGGATCCACAGGTTGAGCTCGGTCTCGGTAGTGACGCGATACCAGGTCTGACCGTCCGCGCCGGTCTTGATCTCTGACAACAAAAAGACCGAGCTGTAGATAGTCGGCACGGGCAGGTCGAGGTAGTAGACGACGGCGGCGGCCGGGTCGGGCGCAACGCGGGCGTCAAAAAAGGGCGTGACAATCTCACCCCAGAGGCCGTCGGCCGGCAGCTTGGTCAGCGGCGTCTGCGGGCTGTGCTTGACCGGCTGCAGGTAGGGCGCGTAGATGTAGCCCTGCTCCAGCTCATACCAGACGTGGGTGAAGTAATCGACGCCCAGGCCGACCACCGAGCGCACGATGCGGACTACCTCATTCGGGTAGACGTAGCTGTCGGCCCCGATCATGGCGCCATCGCGGTGCGGGCGGTTGAGGATGGGCGCGCCCCACCCCAGCACGCCCCGGCCCAGCGGCAC
>JBBRZY010000905.1:0-1793 GCA_038252885.1 Anaerolineales bacterium
CCGCTACCTCGGCCAGCGGCACGCCCAGCCGCGGCAGGTAGAGCGGGGTCAGCGCCACCATCTGCTCCCAGAAGACTGCTTCGACGAAGCCCGCGATGGTGAACAGGGCCAGCACGCCCAACCAGGGAGTGGCCGCCCGTGTGGGGCGCTCACTCAGCATGGGAAAGCCTTCGCAGCGGCATGCGGTGGGGCCGGCCCTACGGCCTGAGGAATAACACGCGCCGGATGAGTGCTAAACGCTTCAGCGCCGACATGCGCCCATTGTACACGCGAGCTCAGCAGGGTTGTGCCCGCCAGCCGCTGGTGCTGCGGTCGTACATGCCGGAGAACGGCGTGATCTTTAGCGACGGCTTGGAGCAAGACTACTTGCAATTCAACGCTGGGGCCGTGGCGACCATTGGGGTGGCGGCGCGCAAAGTCAAAAGCAGCCAAGCTTGGGGTCCCTACACGATCAGGCTGCGAAAGCGAGGCCAAGGGGGCAACTTGTCGAAGCCAGCCCCTTGGCCCCCGGCAGGTTGCCAGACCCCCAGCCAAATTGCGCTTTTTCCCCCGGCACGCTGTCGATTTCGGGTCAAGCCAACCGACTATCTAATGTAGTCACCCAGACCAGAGCCAGGTCGAGACCGTTCGGTCGTCTGGCTCACAATCCCAGGAAGCGTAACAGCTTCGGATGGCGTGGTTCTGGTCAGGAATTGCGCTGCCACACTAAATTGGTCAAGGAGAGAAGTATGGACAAGGCACTGTCAGGTCCAGTTCGGCATTTGAGTTCGCTTGCGGCGCGGCTCGCGTTTGGAGCGGCAATTACCGCAATGGTCTTGCTGGCAGCCCTACATGTTCTAAGGCCAGATCTCGACCCCACCCGGAGCATGGTCAGCGAGTACGGGGTCGGGCCGTTTGGTTGGGTCCAGACGTTAGTGTTTCTTCTGACCGCGGCGAGCGCGGCTTTGCTGCTCCTGGCGATGCGCTCGGCGGTGAAGACACTGTGGGGCCGAATTGGACTTGTTATTTTGGCCTTGGCCGCGATAGGATTCTTTTTGGGCGCTGTGTTCAACGCGAACCACCCGCTGCATATGTTGGCGTTCTTTATCGGGACTCCTGCCATGTCGCTGGCGCCCGTGCTCATCAGCGTCAGCGTGGCCCGCAACCCCGCCTGGGCTTCGGTTCGGCGCCGCGTGGTCTGGGTGAGCCAGTTGCCGTGGATCGGCTTTGTGGTGAATATGGTATTGTTTTTCGCTGCGGTATCACCCAGCGGCGAATTCAACCCAAGTGTGCCGGTGGGCCTGGCCAATCGACTGTTTTGGCTGTGCGCCGCCAGTTGGCTCAGCGTGATGGCCTGGCAGGTGGGCAACCTGAGCGGGCAGAAATCAGCCTAGACACCGCGAATCAAGATCAGACCCAACTGGAGGAAACTATGTCATTTCAGGCTTACTTAGATAACGTCGAAGCGAAGACGGGCAAGACGCCCAATCAGTTCATCGCTGAGGCGAAGAAGAAGAAGCTCACGGAAAGCAAGGCCATTATCGCTTGGCTCAAGGAAGACTATGGGCTCGGAATGGGGCACGCCCGGGCTATTGACTACGTGATCCAACATGGGCCAGAGTTCGAGTTGCGGCACACGACCGGCACTCATCGCGATGCCTCAGGCACTCTGAAGCTCGACGGCGTGTCGCCGAAAAAGAAGAGGACTGTAAAGAAATAGCGCCGCCAAGGCCCGATCCCGGCCTAACCAGACGCTGCGCCTGATCTTCAAGCTGGCAGGCTGGTTCCCGGCCGGTTGGCGCGAGCCGCCGCCG
>JBBRZY010000906.1:0-1792 GCA_038252885.1 Anaerolineales bacterium
CGCGCCGCCGACCACACGCCCTTTACGCTGGAGGCCCTGACTGCCCAACCCTTACCTGATGTCTCCCAGTGCCCGGTTTACTCGTGGGCGGGACCCGCACCGGTTCCGCAAAACACACGACACCCCTTGCGTAACTGAGCGGGTAAGGGACTAGAAAGTGACGGAGAGCTACTACTATCGCAGTTGGTTCATCTGTTTTGAGTGTCTCGGAATGAACGTATATGCTCACGCTGACGACTGTGTTCGGGCAGGACGTGGTTTCTACGCAAGCCCTTGTGCGCTTTGCCCCCAAAAGTGACCATGCAATCGTTGTGGCGCGATCGGCTGTATCCGGATAGCCCAGGGTTCAGGGTAGGGCGCTTTAGGCCCGGTGATGCATCAAGCGGCGGTTAAATCCAGAGCCAGGCTTGTTGAAAACACCACCAGGCGCGTCCAATTGCGTATTGCTGTTGAACGACATCAGCCACTATCACGACCTGCCTAGCCGCCACGCGCATGGCCTGAGCAAGTGGTGGGACCTGCCCGGCCTGCAGGCGTAGCAGGTCGGGGGCAAATGAAACGCGTCGCGCGCCTGGCCGTGCCCGTGATTGTTGTAGATCTCGCGCTCATCGCTCTGGCCAACTGTGATCCCCATTTCGCCCGGCGCCAAGCCGAGCTAGCCAAGCAGTATGGTGTGCGGCTTGTGGGCTGCCACCCGCCCGGCCCGCCGTTGACACCGGTGCCTGCGGTCATTCCATGCTATGAAACAATCTACCGCTGCGAACTGGATGCCTTGCGCAGCCGTGAGATTTATTACTCCTTCAGCCCCTGAGACTCAGCCGCACTCCGCTTTGACGTCTGGTATCACGAGCAACACCAACTCATCAACATCGGCACCGAGGATGACAACTCCCGCACCAATCTGATCGATGGCTGTGAACTCGGCCGGCTCGGCGAGTAGCGGCCCGTCACCGCTGTCACCTCCGTCTCCCACGCCCGTTCATCCGTCCTTTAGGGCAGATTCCCAATTGCCGTATGCCGCCCGGCGGGTGGCGCGCACCAGCGCCCGCTACCACTTGGTCGGCGAAAATCAAACCAGCCATAGCAATAAACATCCGACAAAGGTGGCCCCAGCAGCGTGGCCGCTTGACACCAACCTCCCAACCACTTGGGAGGTGTTCCCTTGCGCCTGGGAGGGCGCATTCGCTACAGTGACACCAATCAATTCCTGTGAGCGAAGGAGACGCCCATGGACACCGCCCTTCCTGCCCGACCCGCCTCGGTGCGTGCGCCCCTGTCAGCGCTGGCCCGATGGACCGTCGCCACGCTGCTGGCTTGCTTTTTTCTGATGGCCTACATGCAGTTCGTGCTGGTGGGCGGGTTCGACCCACCCGTGCTGCCGGCCTTCGGCCTCCCGGCGCTGCTGTTTGCTCTGCCGGTGGTGTTCTTCCGCCGGCGCTGGGTGCCGCTGTTTGGCGCGCTGTTCTGGGCCTTGTTCCTGGCCGCCAACGGCCTCTACTTGGCGCATGATCTGGCGCACCCTGAGTTCCGCGCGACGTTCATGTTCAGCGTGGTTTTGTTGGCGACGGCCGTGGTTGGGCTGGCCGCCGGGGCGGGTGCCGCCGCTGCGCGCACCTCAAGCCGGCCGCGTTGGTTCGGCCTCCTCGTTGTGACCATCAGCGGGCTGTGCGCCGGAGCAATGTTGGTAGCCGCGTTGCCCCGCGCCAGCGCCGGGGTCGATCCGGCCACACTGGCCGGCCTGCCCGCGCTAACCACTGCCCAGGTGAAGTTCGACCAACCCGAGCTGCACGCC
>JBBRZY010000907.1:0-1782 GCA_038252885.1 Anaerolineales bacterium
AGGAACTTGCCCAGCACGATCAGCGTGATGATGACGGCGGCAGTCTCGAAGTACAGGTGGCCCATGCTCACACCAGCGAACCGCATTAGCAGCAGTCCGATAGCGCTGTAGCCGTAGGCCACAGACGAGCCCATCGCAATCAGCACATCCATGTTGGCTGAGCCGTTGCGCAGGGCCTTGTAAGCGCTGACGTAATACTGGCGGCCGACGTAGAACTGCACCGGGGTTGCCAGCGCGAAGAATAGCCAATCGAGATAGGGCGAGCGGAAGAGCTCCGGCCACAGGTTGTGCAAGCCGGAGACGTTGTGAACCACATCGCGGAACATCGAGAGGAAGAACAGCGGGACGGTGAACAGCAGTCCGACCAGCAGCAAGTGGCGCTGGCGGGCGATCTCCTTTTGGCGGGCCACGCGCTCGGCGTCCTCGACCGTGCCGGTGACTTCCAGCGGTGCGAAGCCGGCGGCGGTCATGGCGCGGCGCAGCTCGGCCTGGGTGGCGAGCGTGGGCACATAGTTGATCGTAGCCGCCTCGGCGGCCACGTTGACGCTGGCGCTCAGCACACCCTCCAGACCGGCCAGCGCCTTCTCCAGGCGGCGGGCGTCGTTGTCGTCGGCCAGTTGGCCGGGCTGCAGCGGCAGCACCGCCTCGCCCAGCGCCACGCCGTAGCCGGACCGCTCCACACGCGCAATCAGGTCGCCGAGCGTGCGCTGGGCCGGGTCAAAGGCCACATCGGCGCGCTCAGAAGCCAGGTTGACGGCGGCGCTTTGCACACCGTCGAGCTTCTTGAGATTGCGCTCGACGGTGTTGACGCAGTTGGCGCACGTCATGCCGGTGATGGGGAGAGTGACGGTCTTAGTGGTCATTTATTGCGATTCTGGGCGGCCGTGGCTGGATGTGCCGCGCCCGCCCTCATAGGTTGTCGGTTACGCCGAAGCGCGCGAACGGTGGGGCGCTTAGAGCGCGACGAGCTTCTCGGCCGGGTAGTCGATCTCGGCCAGGCGGGCCTCGATCTGGTCTTGGGTGGCGGGCGGCGCGAAGTCAATCACAACGATGCGCGTGGTCTCGTCGGCGACGACGCGCTGCACGCCGGTCAACTCGCCGACTTCGGTTTGCACGGTGTGCACGCAGTGGCCGCACGAGATGTTGGGGACGGTGAGGGTGAGAGTGGTCATGGGGGCTCCTTAAATCGCAAAGTGAAACGGGTGAATGGGCCTAGACCTTGGTGGAGGTCTCGAACACGTCGGCGATCTCGGCCAGCACGCGCTCGCGCTCGGCCAGGTCTTCGCCGCGCACGGCGGTGATGACGCATGAGTGCAGGTGGCCTTCGAGCAGCAGGCCGCTGACCTTGTTGAGGGCGGCGTCGACGGCCTGGATCTGCTTGATGATGTCAATGCAGTAGATGTCCTCTTCCAACATGCGCTCGATGCCGCGCACGTGGCCGGCGATGCTCTTCATGCGGCTGAGGGCTTTGGTCTTCGTGGTCGGTTCCATCAGGCTTCGCTCCTATCCCCCCCCAGGGGGGAGGGGTATCCAAATTATACCACAGAGGTCGGAGGTGGGAGGTCGGAAGTCAGAAAACCAGATGGCGGGAGGGCGGAAGGCTAGCGAGAAAGGGGACTCGGGGGATGCTGCGCTAGGGACTCGGGGGCGGATCAGGGCTATGCAGTTGGCGAGCGAAAGGGCGGACGGCGCGGGGCTATTCTGGCTGATCAGCGGGGAGCTTAACTTCGGTTCGGGCGGGGCGCGCGGCAGGGGTCTTGGCGGCGGCGGGCAGGTTGGGCA
>JBBRZY010000908.1:0-1781 GCA_038252885.1 Anaerolineales bacterium
AAGGCGTGTATGCCATTGGGGATGTGACGCCAACCTCGGCCTTTACCCACACGGCCCACGCCCAGGGCCGGCGCGTCTCGCAACGGATTGCCTACCCGCTGCTGCAGCTGGCGCGGGCCGAACCGCTCTTCCCGAATGCCGTCTTCAGCGATCCCGAAGTGGCAGCCGTGGGTTTGACCAGCACGCAGTTGGCGCAGCGCTATCACCCCGGCGTCATCCGGCGCCTGCGGGTGGACTTCAAGACCGACACCGACCGCGGCTACACCGACAGCATCGAAAACGGTTTCATCATCGTGGACGCCGTGCGACTGACGGGACAGATCGTGCAGGCCACGGTGGTTGGCCCCCACGCCTCAGAAATGATTTCGTTCTTCACGCTGGCGATGACGCGGAAGATCTCGCTTTATCAACTCTATCGCTTGGTCTACCCCTACCCAACCTTTTCGAGCGGCATTCTCAAGGTGGCCGACGCTTTCATGCGCGCCACGCTGCCGCAGCTCGGCCAGGAACTGGCCGCCTATCTCAAATATCGCTGGGCCCGGCCTCAACCAGCCCCCGGCTAGGAGACCTGTGATGAATCGTTGGTATACTCTGATAGTTCCGGCCCTGTTCGTGCTGGCCGCCTGCAGCAGCGCCACCCCCAACCCGGCCACCACCACAGCGCCGCCCACCAGCGCCCCGGCGGCCGGCGCGTTCGATCTCGACCAATGGGACAGCGTGCTGGCCGTCGCCCGCGGCCAAACCGTCAACTGGTATGTGTGGGGCGGTTCGGAAAGCATCAATCGTTTTATCGACACGTTTTATGGCCAGGCGCTTCAGGAACGCTACGGCATCACGCTCAACCGCGTGCCGGTGGCAGACACGGTGGATGCGGTCAACCAGGTCTTGAGTGAGAAGCAGGCCGGCACCGATCCGGGCGCGGTGGATCTGATCTGGATTAACGGCGAGAACTTCTACACCCTGAAACAGGCGGACTTGCTGTTCCCGGCGTGGGCGCAGAAGCTGCCCAACAGCCGCTATGTGAACTGGGATAACCCCGCGCTCAACCTGGATTTCGGTCACCCGGTCGACAACTACGAAAGCCCCTGGTCGTCGGCCCAACTGCAATTGGTTTACGACTCGGCCCGGCTGACCGCCGCCGAGCTACCGCGCTCGTATGCCGCGCTGCTCGAGTGGGCCTGCGCCCACCCCGGCCGCTTCACCTACATCGCGCCCGGTCCGGGCGGCTTTATAGGCACGCGCTTCGTCAAGGGCGCCCTGTATGAACTCAGCGGCGACCCTACGGCCTGGCTAACGTATGATCAGGCCACTTGGGATACGTGGTCGCCCGCCTTGTGGGCCTACCTGAATGAGCTAAAGCCCTGCCTGTGGCGTCAAGGCGAAACCTATCCTAAGGATGAAGCCGAACTGCGGAGCCTGCTGGCCAACCAGGAAGTAGATTTCAGCCTGACCAACGACATCACCGGCGCGGGCACCGCCATCCAGAATGGCCTGCTGCCGGCCACGGCCCGCGCCTTTGTGTTCGACCAGAACATGATCGGCGACTTCAACTACGTGGCCATCCCGGCCAATGCCCCGCACAAGGCGGCGGCGCTGGTGCTGGCCAACCTGCTGCTGGAGCCGGAGTTGCAAGCGGCCCAAATTGTGCCGGCGAACGGCTTTGGGCTGGGCTACGCCATTGACGTCAATCGGGTCACGGACGAGGCCGCCGTGGCCGCCTTGCTGGCCGCCGCCACGCAACTGGGCGAGGCCGCCACGCCCGCTTCAGACCTGGCGCGGGC
>JBBRZY010000909.1:0-1780 GCA_038252885.1 Anaerolineales bacterium
CCCCACGCCGCCCGGGCCGATCCGTTTCCCGATCATCTTCAGAGACCCCACGCGCACGCCCACGGCTACCTCGTCTCCCACGAGCACCCCCACGACGACGTCGACGGCGACTACAACTACTACCCCGCCGCCGATCACCAGCGGCCTGACGGGCCAGATGTCGCTCAAGGAGAACAAGCCGACCTACGCCACGAATATCGAGAACATCTTCTTCTTTGAGAACATCTTCAACCCCACTGGCGGCGCGATCTTCTATGGCATTCTCGGAGTTAACACCCAACGGCCCGACGGCACCTGGATGCCGTTCAAGACCAGTTGGGACGGCGCGGGCGCGCCCAGTGGCCGCCTGCAAATCAATGCCGCCTGCCACGGCCCGTCGGGCGGTGTGTGCGCGCCTAACGCGGACGCCGGCCGGGCTACCGACCACGTCGGCAGCAACCCCGGTGAGAACTCCCCGTGGAAAGTCACCCAGGTGGGCCAGTACCATATTTACTTCATGGTCTGCTACTCATCCTACACCGGCTGCCAGCAGCCCGGCGCGGTGTGGGCACAGCTCGCCGGCCCGGTGAATTTTCAGGCGATTAACTGGACGCCGTCGCCGGACGAGGTGACGCAGCCCGCGCCGACGCCGGGTTACTCCGCCGAATACGGGCCGATCTGCTACCTCATCACTGACGACCCGGCCGGCACCTACCTGAAGTGCGAGCGCCCACAGCCGCACGGCCGGATCGCCACTCGCCGCTAATCACCCGTTAGCCCGTCGCCCAAAACACAAACGACCCGCCTGACCACCATGGTCAAGCGGGTCGTTTTCTATTATGGCTTCGCTTTGAACGACTCCAGCACCCCTTGCTTGCAACCCCCGCCGCCGCTGCGCCCCACTCGGCCCTCCCCTTTTTCTTTTTCTCTTTCTCTTTTCTCTGCCTTTCTACAACCACACCGTCCGCACATCCACCACCTGCGGCAGCGCCCGCAACGCAATCAGCGACTCCGCCGGCACCACGCTGTCCAGGTTGATGAACGACAGCGCTATGCCGCCGGGCGTGTCGCGCCCCAAGCGCCACTCGGCGATATTCACGCTGTAGTGAAAGAGCAGGGTCCCCACGATCCCGATCACCCCCGGCACATCGCGGCTGCGCATGATCAGCACCTGCCCCTGCGGCCGCGCGTCCATGCGGAACTGGTCGAGCTGCACGATCCGGCTCTCGGTCCCGCCGAACAGCGTCCCGGCGATCAGCCGCTCGCCGCCCGGCCAGCGCACCCGGCACGAGATCAGGTTGGCATAGTCGGCCGTGTCTAACCCGCGCGCCTGGGCCGTCGTCAGCCCCGCCTGCGCGGCCAGCACCGGCGCGTTCACGTAGTTGACCGTGCCCGTCAGCCGGTGGCTCAGCAGCCCCTTCAGCAGCGCCACGGCCACGGCCTTCACCAGCCCGGTCATGTCCGCGCCCTTAACCTCAACCTCCACCTGCGCAATCGTGCCCTCGGCCAATTGGTGCTGCAGCGCCCCAATCCGCTCGGCCAGTTCCAAATAGGGCCGGGCGCGCGCGAAGTCGGCGTTGACCGGGAAGGGCAGGTTGACCACGTTGCTATAGTCGGTGCCGTGCAGCGCGCCCAATACTTGCCGCGCAATCTGCATCGTCGCCGCCAGTTGCGTTTCGGACGTGCTCGCGCCCAGGTGCGGCGTCAATACCACGTTCGGCAGCGTGCTCAGGGCGTCATCCACCGGCGGCTCATGCGCGAACACATCCAGGGCCGCGCCCGCCAACCGTCCGGTCCGCAG
>JBBRZY010000910.1:0-1779 GCA_038252885.1 Anaerolineales bacterium
TATAGTATTTCAGATAAAGATTCAGACTCGGCTTAGGCTGCAAGCGGCACTTCCCAGCCAATGAATTCATCCAGGGGCGTGCCTAACAACTGCTGGACCCGGCTGGGATCGGCCTGGAGCTGCTTTAGCCGCTGCTCCACGCGCTCCTGTAAGGCGGCAAATGTCGCAAAGTAGGCACAATGCGTCCCTTCTTTCACATAGCGCCAGAGGTGCTCAATCGGGTTGTAGTCCGGCGAGTAGCTCGGCAACTGCACCACTTGGACCCGCTCGGCGTGGGCCGCCACCCAGAGTTGGGTCTCCTTGGCCGTATGGTAACGGGCCCCATCTTGCACCAGGATCAGCGGCCCCATCGTCTGGGCCAACACCGTCTCCAAAAAGGCACAATACCCGCTGGCGGTAAAGCGCTCCTCCTGCCCGCTGTAGAAGACCCGCCCACTGAACCACTCGACCAAGCCCCAGACCTTGTAGCCTTTGCGCCGTCCGCCGGTGGGGACGACCGGCGGCTGCCCACGCCGGGCCCAGGTGTAGCCCAAACTGCCCCATTGGGCGAAGCTGGCTTCATCGCCAAACAAGAGCAACGCGCCCGTGGCCCACGCCGTGGTCACGACCTGCGGCCAGACCGTCGTCAACCAGACTTCCCGCGCCGCCGCATCGAGATGATCGGAAACAAAGCGCGCCTTTTGGTAGCTGAACCCCAGTTGGTCGAGCAACTGGCTGAGATAATGGACATTGTAGAGGACGCCGAACGCGCGCTCAATGAGGGTTTGGATCAGCGGGGTCGACCACGCCCCACAGGCAAACCCGGCGGCTTCTGGTCCCGCCTCCACCCACGTCGCCAGTTGCACCTTTTGGGTTTTGGTCAGCTTGGCCGGGCGACCCGGCGGGCGGCGATAGGCCAAACTGGCCGCGCCGTGGAGCAGAAAGGCGCTCAACCAGCCATAGAGCGTCGATTCCGCCACGCCGACAAAGGCGGCGACGGCAGCGACGGGTTGCCGTTGCCCAATCATCTGCAAGCTGGTGATGCGGGTCAAGGGGCGGCGGTCGCCGCGCTGGCGGGCCTGTTGCCACGCGGCGGCCAAGCGCTTGACGGTCGCGGATGTAAACTGTATGCTGAGCGTCATAGGATGCCTCCTGCGGTGGGTTAAGATTCTCCCCAGGATACGGCATCCTCGTTCATTTGTCATCCGTTCTCTAGATCTTTATCTGAAATACTATATAATGATTGCACAACGCTGTGTGCCAGGCCAGCGCGCCAGCTGGCGCCACATGAGCCATCCGCGCCCGCAGCGTGCCGCAAGGTGAGAGACACTCATGGCTGTAGTTCAGGGTCCCACCCTGCATCTGTCTGAAAACCGCAAATGTAATGTCTACTGGCAGTGCGCGCCGTTCGTCTAGTTTTGCCTCGTTCAGGCGCGCTTGACCTAAGTTCGCATCTATCGGAGTCGTCTCATGCCAAGCCGTGAGGAAGCGTATATGCGCCACGCTCGGCATTATGCAGGGCTAGCTGCTACTGCCGACCGCCGCTATCGAGAAGGTCACGACGGCGTTGGGGCAGGGCTGATGCTGTTCGATGAGAACCGAGAACAAATCGATTTGGGGTGGGCTTGGGCGCGCGCCCATCCCGCCTGGGCCGCAGGCCTCATACTAGTGGGTAACGCCGCATTTGAATAGCCATTGCTATCACATGCAAGTCAGCCTATCTACCCTTGATTGATTGGAAATCTAATTGCCGCGTGACCCACTAGTGGGTCACGCCGCATTTAATTGGGTTTCTAGTCA
>JBBRZY010000911.1:0-1778 GCA_038252885.1 Anaerolineales bacterium
ATCGTGGAAGGCTAGTGCTCCGTAGAACCCAGATTATCCATCGATGCCCAGTTTGCCATTGAAAGGCCCTCTTATGAAGGGCCTCATGAAGAAGCAGCGTGCTTCGATGGGTGTTGGGGCATCTTTGCCGGCCTTGACGGGTCGTCAGAGCCGTGCTTTTGACCTGTCGGCCACCCCTTAGCGGTGCAGCGACGCGCCCGCGGGTTGCGGGCGGCGGCGGGGAGCCTGCGGGCGGCTCGCTCAGAGCCTCAAGACCTCCAACTGCGACCGCGCCTGCTCAAACAACTCCCGGTTGGGATGGTCCCGCCAGATATTCAAATAGTGGCGCCGCCCGCCACGCACCAAAGTGGCCGGAATCTCGATCAGATGATGCCGCAGCCAGTGCGCCCGGTGGCGATGGCCGCGCTGCCCGAGCACCTTCTCGCGAAACCAGTTGGTGACGTTGTAGGCCAGGACACTGAGCGCCAGCCAGGTGGCGTTGCCGCCCACCCATTTGCTGATGATGTGATTGGAGCCGAAATCGTACTGGCTCTCTTTGATGATGTTCTCCAAGCGCGAGCGGTCGTTGTAGAAATGCCAGACACAGACCGCCGCCCACGGCGCGTTGGTGGCGATGACTTGGTAGGCATAGCCCTCGCACTCAAACAAAGTCAACTGCTTGCCGTGGGGATTCTGCGGTTCGAGGCGCTCGCGGATCACCACCATTCGCCGCGACTGCTTCCAACCATGACCCCGGTACTCAAACTCGGCCAGCCCCCATTTGTCGTCCAGCGGCTGGTAGTTCAGCCCCAACACCGTGGCTTTCACGGGTGCGGTGAGCCGCGCGGCAACGGCGTAAGTGACTTTGTCGCCCTCCAGGCACTTGAGGAACTCATCACTGTAAAAGCCACAGTCGGCGCGCAAGCGCACTCGCAGCACGCTTTCTGGCAGCGCTTTGCGCGACTGGTGGTAGGTATCCTTCGCCATCTGAGCCGACACGGCGGCCCGGTGACCACCGAACAATTCGGCGGCGACAATATCGCGGACCTCGCCCCAAAAGCCCATCATGATGAAGTAGGACTTCGAGCCTTTGCGCTTGGGGTTGTAGCCGAAGCTGGCCCCGCCCGGATTGCCCCGAGCCACGACGACCTGCCCGTCCAGATCGAGCGTCGCCCCCACGCGTCCCGCCCGCAGTTTGCGCACCAACTCGCTGTTGAGACCCAGCAACTTCCGACCAAGCTGGCGCGTGCCACCGGCGAAGAACCGCGACAGCGCCGGCTGCGAGGGCATCTTGTCCAAGCCCAAGGCCAGCAGTGCCGCCGGGTCATGGCGCAGATCGGCAATCTCGCTCTGCCGCTGCAGCCCGAGCAGCAGGCCGGACAACACGCACAACAGGTATTGGGGCAGAACCGAATGGGCCTCGCACAACTTCGCCAACAGCGCGGGCAAAGCCAACTGGCGCACAAAGCGTCGCAGCAGCCCAGCCCCGCCATACTGGGTCTGCACTTTGCCTGTGAATCGCTCGGTCACTTCAGGCAAAACACGCGAAGGATTCCGGCGCTCACGTCGCGAATGTTTCTTCACTGGAAAAGTGCCTCCCTCGGATTAGGTATCACACCCTAATAATCTTGAGGGGACGGCACTTTTCCTGCTTTTCAAAGTGCTATTACCGAATCATCTGGATAATCTGGGTAGGACAGTTGGGCACGGTGTTCGGCGTCCACCAGTTGCCGATGCCGTCGAGCCTTTGCGCCGAAAACCACGCCTTCTTCATGGTGTTTGCCGGTCTGGTCTCGGTG
>JBBRZY010000912.1:0-1736 GCA_038252885.1 Anaerolineales bacterium
GCAGCGGCGGCGGGCGCTGGTGGTGATCTTCACCGACCTGACGGGCGGGTTGAGCCTGCAGGCGCTGGTGAGCCATGTGGCGGTGCTGGCCCGCCGCAGCCTGCCGATTGTGGTGACGATTAGCGACCCGGAGGTGCAGGCGGCTGCCCGCCAGCGCCCGGCCGACTCGTTGGGGGTGTATCAGCGCGCGGCGGCGCTGCAATTGCAGGACGAGCGCCAGGTGACGCTGAGGGCGCTGCAGCGGCAGGGCGTGATGACGCTGGATGTGCCGGCCAACCAACTTTCCATCGCGGTCATCAACCGCTATTTGGAGCTTAAGGCCCGCACGCGTTTATGAGAGCCGGGGCGCTCGTGGCCGGACAGAAACAGATAGGCATACAGCAGCGCGCCGCTGCCCAGGCCGACGGCCCAATGCAGTTGCCAGGCGAGGTTTTCGGCGGGCGAGATGAAGCCCTCGATGAGGCCGGCGAAGACCAGCAGCGGCACGCAGCCGATGATGAGGCGCACGGCCCGGTTGGCGGCCAGGGCCAGCGCCTCGCGGCGGCGGTAGTCGCCAGGGTGGATGATGGCCCAGCCCAGCCGCAGGCCCGCGCCGCCGGCCATGATGATGACGCTCAGCTCGACGACGCCGTGGGCGATGACAAAGGTCCACAGCTCGCCGGCCAGGCCGTAGTGGGCGGTAAGCCCGCTGAGGCCGCCCAGCAGCAGGCCGTTGAAGATTAGGATGTAGACCGTGGCCAGCCCGGCCAGCATGCCGCCGCTGAAAGCCAGAAAGATCACCTGGATGTTATTGCGCATGATGCCGCTGGAGGCGTAGGGCCGCTCGTTGATGGGGATGTCGGTCCACAGTTGGCCGTCTTCGATGAGGGGGATGAGGGCTTGCACTTCGGGCGGGAGCAGCCAGCGGGCGCTGGGCGGGTCGGCGGCGGTGGCGGCCCAGGCGGCGATGGTCGGCACGATGAAGAACAGCGCCGAGGCCAGCGTGAAGGGCAGCAGCTCGCGGTAGACGCGCGGGAAGCCGGTGGTGACGAAGCGCCACAACCGGCCGAGGGCCAACGGCTCGCTGCGGTAGATGCTGGCGTGGGCGCGGGCCACGAGTTGGTTGAGGTATTGCGTGACGCGCTGGTCGGGGAAGTCGCGCTGGGCGACGGCCAGGTCGGAGGCGGCGGCGCGGTACAACTGGCCGAGCTGCTGCACGCCCTGGGGCGACAACGCGCGCGGGCTGCGCTGGGCCTGGTCGAGCAGGTGGGTCAGGGTTTGCCAATCGGCTTGCCGCGCCTGGATGAATTGTTCAGTTGCCATGGGGCCTGTCCCCTTATCGTGGAGTGACTTATGACGCTCACCCCTCAGTCGGATGATTATCTGTCGGTCGAGACGCCGGAGAACGTCGTGTTCGGCTACGAAGTGGCCGGCATCGGGTCGCGCTTCTTGGCGGCGCTGGTTGATTCCACGATCATTGTAGTGCTGGAGATCGTGGTAACGCTGGCGGCCGGGCTGGTGGCGGTGAACGTGTTTGCCCGGTTCTTTCGGGAAAACGACCAGGCCAACCTGTGGCTGCTGGCCCTGGGCGGGCTGTTGGCCTTCGCCCTGCTGTGGGGCTTCTACATCTTCTTTGAGCTGGCCTGGAACGGCCAGTCGCCGGGCAAGCGCTGGGTCGGGCTGCGGGTGATCCGGGCGGATGGTACGCCCATTACGCTGACTGAGTCAATTGTGCGCAACCTGGTGCGCCTGGTGGA
>JBBRZY010000913.1:0-1731 GCA_038252885.1 Anaerolineales bacterium
CCATGGGGCAAATCCAGTTCGCGCTGAAGGCCGCAGACGAGCGCGGCCCCTCATCACCCAAAGCGGCGGCCTCCGAGTTACCCACGCAACATCGCCAGCGGTCGGGGCAAGCGTGCGCCTGCAGCGCCGCCACGCCGGCCTGCGGGCTGAACCGGCGCAAGAGGTGCAGCACGTCGCCGCGCAACGCTTCGAAGCGCTTGCTGTTGTTCAACACTCGCACGCTGAAGACACGCTCCAAGACGGGCGCCTCCAGCCGCGCCAGACCATCCAGGGCTGCCAATAGCGCGTGGTTAAGTTCGTCGTCGTCCAGGCGCTGCCATGGCCATCGATGTTGCCGCACGATCAAACGGGCGGGGCGCTGACCGGCCTCAAGATTGAGCCCTGCCGTCGGCTGCCCCCGTAGGTGATAGCTGGCCCACCACCCCAATCGCGACCTCCCGGCCAGCGCCTCCAACCCCTCTAAATGGGCGCTGATATCTCGGCGCCGACGCACCCAGACCCCAACCAAGCCGGGCCCGCCAACGCCCTTGTGACGCTGTTGAGACGCTTGGTCGTCATACTGATGGCTTAAGAGTGAGAATGTGCATACGGGAGAGAACAATTGACCGACTACAAGCAAGTGCTCACGACACAATCGGAACCCGGCCGCGAGCAGCGCGCATTCACCTTTAAGGCGACGCAATTGATCTGGCTCGGCTTGGGCCTGCTCGAAAGCCTGCTGGCGCTGAGGCTCTTGCTGAAGCTAATTGGCGCGAACGCCGCCAGCCCGTTTGCCGCCCTGCTCTACAGCTTCACCGATTTGTTCCTCTTCCCGTTTGCGGGTTTGACCGGCACCCCGGCGGCGGGCGGAATGGTGCTCGAGATTTCAACCGTGATCGCCATGATGGTGTATGCCCTCATGGCCTGGGGTTTGGAGCGACTGGTGTGGGTCATCTTCTACCGGCCGCGCACCAGCGTGGTCAATACGCAGACGACCGTCACCGATCGCCGCGAACCTTAACCCATTCATCGACCAACCGAACGAGCAAGCGGGCATCGTTCAAGGCACGGGCAGCACCCAAAACCCGCCTCGCGCACCCCTTACAGTAGGAAGAGGACGACATGAATATCATCATCTGGATCATTGTGGGTGCCGTCATCGGCTGGGTCGCCAGCCGGATCATGGGAACCGACTGGCAGCAGGGCACAGTGCTCGATATTGTGGTGGGCATCGTCGGCGCCTTGCTGGCCGGCTATCTCATCAGCCCCATGGTGGGCGTCAGCACCATCAACCAGGGCAACTTCAGCATCCCAGCCCTGTTGGTGTCGCTGGCGGGCGCCATCGTCCTGCTGGCGATCGTCAAGCTTCTGCGCGGCAACCGGCGCCGCCGCTAAATCGCACGGCCGTCTGGGCGCGAGCGCTTGTCAGCCTAAGAATCCGACTTTCAACGGTGCGGCGCTGGCGGCCAGCGCCGCACCAGGATTTACGCAAGTAACGCTATGGACGGGCGCGCCGTCTGCGATTCGCAACTTGGCCGGGGCGCCCCAGCCACTAATTTCGGGAGAAAAACACGATGGAACACGAAGACGATGAAAACAACAGCCAGATGATTAAAGGCCTGATGGCCGGCCTCCTGATGGGCACACTGGTGGGCGGGCTAGTGGGCGCGGGCGTCACCCTGCTGCTGGCTCCGCAGTCGGGCAAGAAGACCCGCGCTAAGCTGCAGCGGGCGGGCGAAGACCTGCGCGACC
>JBBRZY010000914.1:0-1730 GCA_038252885.1 Anaerolineales bacterium
CGTCCGCCGCGCCGCGTGCTCGATGTGGCCGCGCTCGATGTGCCCGCCGGCGAAATCCTGGCCGTCGTCGGGCCGAGCGGCGCGGGCAAGAGCACGCTGCTCCGCCTGCTGAACTTCCTCGAGCCGCCCAGCGCGGGCGCGCTGACCTACGCCGGGAGCGTCGTGCCGCCCGCGCCGCCCCTCAGCCTGGTGCGCCGCGTGACGACCGTGTTCCAGCGCCCAGTGATGCTCACCAGCACCGTCTGGGACAACGTGGCCTATGGCCTCCAGTTGCGCGGCCTGCCCCCCGAGCCGGCCGTGAGCGCGGCGCTGGCCCGCGTGGGCCTGTCCGACCTGGCGCGCCAGCCGGCCCGCCGGCTCTCCGGCGGCGAGGCCCAACGGGTGGCGCTAGCCCGCGCGCTCGTCCTCGCCCCCGAAGTGCTGCTGCTCGATGAGCCCACCGCCAACCTCGACCCCTACAACGTCGGCGTGATCGAAGACCTCGTCCGCGCCGACAATGCCGAGCGCCGCACCACCGTTGTCCTCGTGACGCACAACGTCTTTCAAGCCCGTCGCCTCGCCAGTCAGGCCGCCCTGCTGCTCGCCGGCCGCCTGATCGAAGCCGGCCCGGCCGAAGCCTTCTTCACCCAGCCCCAAGACCCGCGCACCGCCGCCTTCGTGCGCGGCGAGATGGTCTACTGATGAACTGAAGGTCTGGCCAAACCATTGGCCACGAATTTCACGAATTCCCCGAATGGGGTCGCGTAGGTAAGTGTCTGCGCCAGAGTCGCCATAGGTCGCAACGCGCATTTCGAATCGCCCGCCACTTCCTTCCAACCCCGCCTCGTATCACCGTTGCGGTGTCACTGGGCAGGGGATGAGGGCCGACCAACCGCCTCGACCTCCACATAGTCATGCGTTAGGCGCACCAATTGCCTACCGATACGTTGTCGCGTGGGCACCCCTCTCCTGCGGGAGAGGGGCCGGGGGTGAGGTCCTCCCTCCCTTGTGCTACCATACTCCCCATGGAGCCTCGCCTCACCGCCCTCCTCCGCCAACCCGCCGCCTCGCTCACCGCGTGCGAGTTGACTTACGTCGAGCGTGTGCCGATCTCGCCCGCAGCCGCCCTCAGTGAGCACACCGCCTACGCTGCCGTGCTGCGCGCCGCCGGGCTAGACGTCGTCGTGCTGCCGCCGCTGGAGGCCTACCCCGACAGCGTCTTTGTCGAAGACGCCGCCGTGGTGCTCGACGAGTTGGCCATCCTCACGCGGCCGGGCGCGGCCTCGCGTCAGGCCGAGCCAGATTTGCTCGCCGCCACACTCGCGCGCTACCGGCCGCTGGCCGTCATCGTAGCGCCCGCCACGCTCGAGGGCGGCGATGTCTTAGTCATTGGGCGGCGCATTTACGTGGGGGTGTCCACCCGCACCAACGCGGCCGGCGTGGCCGCGCTGCAGGCGCTGGCGGCCCCGCACGGCTACCGCGTGATCCCGGTGCCGGTGCGCGGCGCGCTGCACCTCAAGACCGCCTGCACCGCGCTAAACGCGGCCACGCTGCTGGCGAACGCCGATTGGGTGGATGTCGAGTCGTTTGGGGGGATGCAGGTGCTGAACGTGCCGGCCGACGAGCCGTTCGGGGCCAACGTGCTGGCGGCCGGTGACGCGCACTTGGTCAGCGCCGCCTGCCCGCGCACCGCCGCCCTGGTGGCCCAAGCCGGCTACCGCGTGCTGCCCCTGCCGCTGGACGAGTTCGCC
>JBBRZY010000915.1:0-1730 GCA_038252885.1 Anaerolineales bacterium
GCACTATTGATCCTGGCCCGTCGGTGCCAGGCCGCCCAACCGCTGGACCTCGGCCGCGATCCGATCCACCACGTTCGGCAAGCCCTGCGCCACGTCCGCCGGCGACACGGCCAGGTACTGCCAGCCGCTGTCTTGGGCGGCCGGCGGCTTGAGCTCGGTCGGCTCCCCGAAGGCGATGCCCAACTGCCCCAGCGCGCACAACAGCGCCAGGTCGATCTCGCCGCCGCCCGCGCGCTGATACTGGCGCTCGGCCGCCAGCCCGCGCTCGCGCAGCGCTTGCCACAACCGCTCGCGCTCAGGCGACTGGACGATCAGGTCATTGATTTCGGTGGCGGCCAGCAGCTTTTCGCCGGTGGTGTAGAGGAAGGTCAGCCGCCGCCACGAGCGCGAGGGCACGGGGTTTTCGAGGCGCTCCAGCGGGCCAAGCTGCACTTTGTAGTACTGCTCGGCGGCGCGCGGGTGGTTGGGCTGGGTGCGCAGCAACTCGGCGCGGGTGGTCAGCTCATGCCCGCGCACCGGCGCGACCGAGTGGATGGCCCACTTCTCCGCGCCGAACTTGGCGGTCTGGTAGAAGGCCAGATAATCCACGGCCACGGTCTTGGGCGCGGTCTTGAGCGGGATGCGGTACCAGCCCAGCAGCCGCGCTATTTCGAGGTCGCGCTTGTCTTTGAGGATGGCGACCAGGACCAGGTCACTCGCGTTCATGGGGATGAATTATAGAACGAGTGGCGGCTCTACCACAATGAGGCCAGGGCTAGGCGCCAGGCCGAGCGTGATGGGGAGCAGACAGCGTTTCATGCCCGCGCCTCTTTAATGCGCGCGTCCATTTCGGGGATTAACTCCTGGTGCGCCACCCACCACGCCGGGTCAATCTGCGCGTCGAGTTCTTCCACCGTCTTCCCCTGCTGTTCGACCCACGTATAGTATTTGAGGTTGTGCCACTGGCGGCGCTGGTCGGGCGTGCCATCCTTGATCCAGTCGGTCGTCGCGCCGTGGAAGATGGCCTCCACATAGGCACTGCCGCGCGCGTCGTCAATCGCGCCGTAGTCGCGCGCCATGTCGCCCATCACCGAGTGGTAGCGGTCAATCGCGTCGGTGCAGATCGTCACCACTGGATCATTTTTTCCCAACCGGTAGTGCTTAGCGGTCTTGATCGCCCCCAGCAGGTTGCACACGCCCGAGATGCCGAAGATGGTGCTCAGGCGCGCGACGGTCGCGGCCGGCACGCCGTAGCGCTCGGCCAGCACGCGCTGCCCGGCCGGGTCGGTCAGCACTTGCAGCCCCTGCTTGCAGGCGATGTCGTCCACGCACATGATCGCGTCCATGTTCAGCACGTTGTGAATCCAGGTGACGTGCTTGTCGCCGATGCCTTGAATGTCGTGGCCACCGTAACCGTTGTTGTAGAGCGTGGGGCATTGGATTGGCTCGAGCCCGACGATCTTCAGGTCGGGGAAGACCTGCTTCAGCCGGTCGCCCGCCGCGATGGTGCCGGCGCTGCCCATGGCCGAGCAGTAGGCGGCGATGCGGCCCTGCCCCACGCCCGCGGCGCGCAGCACCTCGGCCAACTCGACGATGGTGTTGCCGGTCACATGGTAGTGAAAGCGATAGTTACCCATCACCTCAAACTGGTTGAGGATGCGGATGTTGGGGTCGCGCTTCAGCTCCCAGGTCTTGTCATAAATCTCTTTGACGTTCGACTCGACGCCCGGCGTCTTGATGATCGCGCCGCC
>JBBRZY010000916.1:0-1722 GCA_038252885.1 Anaerolineales bacterium
CTAAGTTTGCCTTCCCCATTGGCGCGGCTTACACTATTATTAAGCAATGGGAGACTCACCGTCTGTGCCCGCCATTGACCTCGCCCCGCTGCGCCCGCTACTGGTAGAGCTAGCGCCGCAGGGCCGGCCCGCGCTGCTGCCCGCCCTGCACGCCGCCCAAAAACTCTATGGCTACCTGCCGGAGCCGGTCGCCGAGGCCATTGGCCGTGCCCTGAACGTGCCCCTGGCCGATGTCTACGGCGTCATTGATTTCTACAGTATGTTCTATCGTGAGGCGGTCGGCCGCCGCCTGGTGCGCGTGTGCGTGGACCCGGCCTGCGCCCTGGCCGGCAGCGACGCCGTACTAGCCGCCGCCTGCGCTCACGCCGGCGTTGAGCCTGGCGGCCTGTCTGCGGATGGAGCCTTTACTGTTGAATCGGCCCCCTGCCTGGGCCTATGCGAGCACGCCCCCGCCGTGCTGGTGGATGAAGTGGCCCAAGGCAGCGTGCGGCCCGACGCCATGGCTGACCTGTTCAGCGCCGCCGCGCCCCAGCCGGTAGGTCTGTTGGGCGGCGACTTGCGCCTGCTCACCGCCAACTGCGGCCGGGGCCGCGTCACTACCCTGGCCGAGTACGAGGCCAGCGGCGGCTATGCCGGTCTGCGGCGCGCGCTCGAGCTTGGCCCGGAGGCGCTCATTGCCGAGGTCAAGGCGGCCGGGTTGGTCGGGCGCGGCGGCGCGGCCTTCCCCACCGGCGTCAAGTGGGAGGGCGCGCGCGCGGCCACCGGCCAGCCCAAGTACGTCGTCTGCAACGCCGACGAGTCCGAACCCGGCACCTTCAAAGACCGCGTGCTGCTCGAAGAAGACCCGCATGGCATGTTGGAAGGCCTGCTGATCGAGGCCTACGCCGTCGGCGCCTCCCGCGCCTTCATCTATATTCGCGGCGAGTATCCCCGCGCCTATGCTCGCGTGCAAGCCGCCGTGGACGAGGCCCGCGCGGCTGGTTACGTCGGCGCGAACGTGCTGGGCCGCGGCTTCAGCGTCGAGGTCGAAATGCGGCTGGGCGCGGGCGCCTACATCTGCGGCGAAGAGACGGCCCTGTTCGAGTCGATCGAGGGCAAGCGCGGCTTCCCGCGCGTCAAGCCGCCGTTCCCCACCACCTTCGGCCTGTTTGGCCAACCCACCGCCATCAACAACGTCGAGACGTTGTTCAACATCCCGCTCATCGTCACCGGCGGCGCGGCGGCCTACCGCACCATCGGCACCGAGCGCTCGCCCGGCCCCAAGCTCTTCTGCGTCTCCGGCGATGTGGCCCGCCCCGGCCTGTACGAAGTGGCCTTCGGCGCGACCCTGCGCCACCTGCTGCACGACCTGGCCGGCGGCCTGCCGGCGGGCCGCAGCCTGCAAGCCGTCCTCTTCGGCGGCGCAGCCGGCGCCTTCGCCACCGAGCAGCACCTGGATGTCAAACTGACCTTTGAAGACCTGCGCGCCGCCGGCCTGCCGCTGGGTTCTGGCGTGGTTATGGTCTTCGACGACACCCGCGACCTGCGCGACGTGCTCAACCGCCTGGGCCGCTTCTTCGCCCATGAGTCGTGCGGCAAGTGCTACCCCTGCCAGATCGGCAGCCAGCGCCAGCACGAGATTTTAGAGCGCGTGGCGGCCGGCCACACCCTGCCCGGCGATGCCGCCCGCCTGAGCGACGTCGGCTGGACCATGACCGAGGCCTCGCTCTGCGGCCTGGGCCA
>JBBRZY010000917.1:0-1720 GCA_038252885.1 Anaerolineales bacterium
ACTCGGCCAGGCGGGAGTCGCCGCCGTGGGGGAGGCCGACCACGATGGCCTCCAGGCCTTCGCCGCTCAGCGCTTGCAGTGTTTCATCGACCCGCCATTCTTGGCCGGCAAAAGCGGTAGCGGCGTCGAACAGGTTTTGGCCGTCTTGCATGTAGACGACGGGGTAGGCGCGGTCGCCGGCGGCGTAGGACGGCGGCAGGCAGACCAGCACATCGCGGCTATGGTCGAGTTGGGGGCTGTAGACGCGCGGCCGCACGACGACGGTGCCGGTGACGGTGTGGCCTTCGCCACTGGTGATGGCGGCATAGTCCAGCCATGGTTCGGATTGCGGTTCAGTCATGCTAGATCGTAGTCTTTCGATTGAGTCGACCCCACTTCATAACTGGCAAAGAATAGCGCCAATGGTCTCGGCTGCCCAAAAGGACGCCTGGCGGTTGTCCTAAAGGATGCTTCGCTAAAACCGCGGCTATACATCGCGAAGCCCGTACCCCTTTGGGGCATCACCCAAACAAAGAGCGTTTGGGCAGGTGTGACCTGCGCGGTCTGGGAGGTGGTTGCAACAATTGGCGTGATTGTCACGCAACTCGGCTTCTTGACTATCGGTTGCCATCGACGGCCGGTTGGGAAGCAGTTGCCCGGCGGCGGATGTCGGCCCGCCATCTTGCCCAGCCAGAGTAAGAGAGCGCGATGTAGGCGATCTGGAGCGCGGCCAACCAATAGGCTTCGCTGGCGACGAAGAGTCTCAGGTAGATGAGATTGGCGGCGATCCAGATCCACCAGTTCTCTAGCCACTTGCGGGTGAGGGCGTATTGGGCCACCAGGCTGAGGGCGGTGGTGAGGGCGTCGCCATAGGTGAGACGGCCATCAGTGAAGGCGGCGAAGACCCAGCCGAACAGCAGGGTGAAGGCGGCGATGGCGAGCAGCAGTAATAACCAGGCGGCGCGTGGCGTGGCGGTGGGGGCGCTGAGTACAGCGTTCGGCGGCGCGTGCTTGGGGCCGCCGCGCAGCCACATGCGCCAGCTATAGAGGTTGTAGATCACATACAGCGCTTGCAAGCCGATGTTGATGTAGAACCTTTGCGAATAGAACACAACGGCAAACAGCAGGGCGTTGACGATGCCGATGGACCAGGTGCGGTTGTCTTCTTTGACAGCGAAGTAGACCGAGAGCAGGCCGGTGATGACGATGAGAAATTCGACTGCCTGTTTCCAATCAATTGTCATGGGTGGCCTCGGAAGTGTACTGGCGCACTTTGTCGTCGGCGACGAGCGGCGCGATGGTCAGCGGAAGGCGGGGGCCAAAGACGCCGGCGAGCGCGGCGCGCAGAGCGGCCTCGTCGATCTGCCCGCCGGCCACGCGCAGGTGCAGCGCGCCATCGACGGCCTGGTGCAGCGCGAACTGTGGCAGCGCCAACAGCTTAAGCGCGGCGGTGATGTCGATGTTGTTAAGGCGGCGGCCATCGGCGGCGCGGAAGACGACGGGCTGGCGGCCGGCGAGGTCGCGCAGCACGGCCTGGCGCGGGTTGGTCAGGTCGAGGCGGGCGTGGTCGCTGGTGCGGTAGCGCAGCAGCGGCAGGAACGGGTTGAAGCCGCCGCTGAGCACGACTTCGCCGCGCTGGCCGGGCGGGACGGGAGCGCCGTCTTCGTCCAGAATTTCGACGAACAGGCGGTGCGAGAGGATTTCATAGCCGTCACCCTGCGGGCCGGCGGCGGCGACGGGG
>JBBRZY010000918.1:0-1710 GCA_038252885.1 Anaerolineales bacterium
CAGCGCCAGCACGAGATTTTAGAGCGCGTGGCGGCCGGCCACACCCTGCCCGGCGATGCCGCCCGCCTGAGCGACGTCGGCTGGACCATGACCGAGGCCTCGCTCTGCGGCCTGGGCCAGACCGCCGCCAGCGCGGTGCTCAGCGCCATGAAACTCTGGCCGGCGCTGTTCGCCGACCCGCCCGTAAGGCTGGTGCAATTTGCCTGACATCACGCTCACAATTGACGGCCAGCCCGTCAGCGTGCCGGCCGGCACCACCATCATGGCGGCCGCGGCCACGCTCGGCACCGCCGTCCCCACCATCTGCTACCACGAGCACTGCACCAGCAACGCGCTCTGCCGCATTTGTGTGGTCGAGGTCGAAGGCGCGCGCGTGCTGGCCCCGGCCTGCGTCGCCCCGGTCGGCCCCAACATGGTCGTGCACACCCGCAACGCGCGCGTCGAGCGCAGCCGACGCACCATCCTTGAGATGCTCGCCTCCGCCGTGGACCTATCCGAAGCGCCCGAGATTCAAGGCTTCATGCGCGACTACGCCGCCGCGCCCGAGCGCTTCCCCGACTCCGAGCGGCGCGACCCGCCGGTGCTCGACGACAACCCCATGTTCGTGCGCGACTATGCTAAGTGCATCTTGTGCTGGCGCTGCGTGCAGGTCTGCGCCGAAGACGCGCAGTATGCTTTCGCCATCAACTTCGAGGGGCGCGGCTTCGAGACCCAGATCGCCACGTTCTTTGAGCAGCCGCTGCCGGCCAGCAGTTGCGTGTTCTGCGGCCAGTGCGTCGGCGTCTGCCCCACCGGCGCGCTCAAGCCCAAACGCCAATATCTGCTAGAGCAGGGCCAGACGCCGGATGAGATCATGGCCATGACCCGCAACGAGCGCCGCCGTCGCCGGCCCAAGCCCGGCGCAGGTGCGGCGGGGCAGGCCGAGGGGATGGGCAAGAAAGGACGCAAACGAGATGATGAAGGCTAAGTAGGGGCTTGATAAGATGCCACCGATTCACCCCATCTTGTTGAAGGGGGCCTGGCGGCGCGGCTATGCGCTTGATCAGCATGTGATCAAAAGCGTCTATCTTGGGCCTGATTCAGCCGGGCATGACCGGTTTGAAACCACCCGCAGCGAGGCGGGCGAGCTGCTCTATCGGCTAAAATACAAAGGCGATCAGACCGTTATACCGGAGTTGGTGGCGGCGCTGGCGCAGTTTGTCAAGACCGGCTGGAAGATCGCCGATCGGTTACAGGCCATCGTCCCGGTCCCTCCCTCCAAGCCGCGCGCCCGGCAGCCCGTGCTATTGTTGGCCCAGGGCGTCGGCGCTGTGCTTGGCCTGCCGGTTTTAAGTTCGGCCGCCAAAAAGGCTAAAACCGCGCCCCCCATCAAGGACATTAGCGACTATGAAGCGCGCCGGTCCATCCTGAAAGAAGCCTTTGTGATAGATTCTGAGGTGACGCAGGGCCGCTCCCTGCTGGTCCTGGATGACTTGTTTCAATCCGGCGCGACCCTGAATACCTTGACAGAAGCGCTGTATCTAGCTGGGAAGGCACATGCGGTGTTTGTGTTGACGGTGACGAAGACGAGGGCGTAGACCATGCGCGTATTCATTGGTGGCTCCCGCGAACTAACCAGCTTAAGCCCCGAAGTGCAGGCCCGGCTGGACAACATCGTGCAGCAAGGCTTTACGGTGCTCATCGGCGATGCCAACGGCGTCGACCGAACCG
>JBBRZY010000919.1:0-1705 GCA_038252885.1 Anaerolineales bacterium
CCGGCCGCGCGCCTTAGATGAAGCCCATGGAGCCGTCGGCGTGGAACGGAAACGGCCGGTGCCAGGGGTGCGGCGGGTAGTGCTTGAACGCTTCCTCATTCAGCTCGATGCCCAGCCCCGGCGCGGTCGGCAGCTCCAGATGGCCGTCCTTGAGCACCATCGGCTCCTGCACCATATCGCGGCGCGGCGGCTTGTCGTCGGCGGTGTACTCCAAAATCAGGAAGTTGGGCGTGCTGGCCGCGAAGTGCACGTTGACGGCCGTAGCGACCGGGCTCATGGGGTTGTGCGGCGCCACCGAGACGTAGCAGGCCTCGGCCATGGCGGCGATCTTCTTCATCTCCAGCAGGCCGCCGGCGGCGCACACGTCTGGCTGCACGATATCGCAGCCGTTGACCGCCAGCAGGTGCTGGAATTGGTACTTCACATACAGCGACTCGCCGGTCGCGATCGGCACGGTGGTCTTGGCGTGCAACTGCGCCATGGCCTCGATGTTCTCGGGGCGGATGGGCTCTTCGACAAAATAGGGCTGGTAGGGCTTGAGCGCCTCGATCATGGTCAGTGCGCGCGCCGGCTCGAAGATGCGGGCGTGGATGTCCACGCCGATGTCAATATCCGGCCCGACCGCGCGGCGCACGGCTTCCATGCGCTCGACCGCAATGCGCACCTGCGCGTTCTCCGGCTGGGTGGCGTAATCGGGGCCTTGCGGGCTGATCTTGAGGCCGGAATAGCCATACTTTTCGATCACGCTCAAGGCGTTGGCCGCCATACCCTCGGCCGTGGCGTCGTACACGCCGGTGTAGACGCGCACGTTGTCGCGGCACTTGCCGCCCAGCAACTCGTAAACGGGCACGCCCAGGGCCTTGCCTTTGATGTCCCACAGGCATTGCTCAATGCCGCTGAGCGCGCCGGCCACCACCACCCCGGGCGGGAAGCGGCTGCCCTGGTACATGAGCGCCCACAAGAACTCGATCTGGCGCGGGTCGCGGCCCACCAGCCACTCCTCGAAGTCGTGAATGACCGCCACCGTGCCGGCGTCTGGGCCGGCCGAGTAGGCCTGGCCAATGCCATGCAGCCCCTCGTCGGTGTGCATCTTCACGAAGACCCAGTTCATGCCGTAGGTCGCGGCGTTGGGATTGGGATTGACAATCCAGGTTTCAATCTTGGTGATCTTCATTTAGCTGCCTCAAACTCCTCGGGGCTGGGCGCGTAGCCCAACTGTGTCAGAATGCCGCGCAAGGCCTGCCGGTCGGGCGCGCTGATGGGCCACAGCGGCCAGCGCGGCACACCGCCGCACAGGCCCAGCATGTTCATCGACTCTTTGGTGACCGCGATCAGGTAGGCCCGATCTTTCTCGCGCAGCTGGTACCAGGGCTCAATCTTGGTCGTCAGCAATTCGTTCAAGTGGGCGTGGTTGCCGGCCGCCGCCGCCGCGTAGACCGCGTTGATCAGGGCCGGGTCGAAGTTGCCCATGGCGGTGGCCAACACGCCCATGCCGTCGAGAAAATAGTAGCGCAGCATTTTCTCGCCGTTGGCGCTCACGTAAGCCAGCCGGTCGCCCACCAGCGCGCGCACGTCGTGGAACACGCGAATGTCGCGCAGCTCGTCTTTGTAGGCCACCACGTTGTCGAGCTCGGTCAGCCGCGCAATCACTTCCGGCGGCAAGACGGCCCCACCCGGCATGCTGTGCAGCATCACCGCCACGTTC
>JBBRZY010000920.1:0-1705 GCA_038252885.1 Anaerolineales bacterium
GCATTCAGTCTCCTGGCGGTGGGGCGCGGGCGTGAGTCAGCCGCGCGCCGCTGTTGCACTACGCGCCGTGGGACCGTCACTCGAGGGCGTGATTGTCTGTTACCCATCCGGCGGACGCGCATTGTAACCGACCTGAGACAAGTCGCAAGGGGCGCACGGGTTGGAGCAGAATTGACATTCGCGGCCAGGCCTCTATACTTCGGCACTTCGTGTCGCCCTAACACGAACGGGAGTTAGCTTTATGACCGATGCCGAAATCCCAGCCGCGGGTGAGCGCCCAGCGGTGAGCGTGGATGTTGTCATTTTCAGCGTCCGCGCCCACGACCTGCAAGCCCTGCTGCTGCGCCGCCCCACGCCGCCATTTCGCGGGCGCTGGGCGCTGCCGGGCGGGTTTGTGCGCGGCGCCGAGCCGCTGGACGACGCCGCCCGCCGCGAGTTGCAAGCCCAGACCGACATCCACGACGTGTACCTGGAACAGTTGTACACCTTTGGCGCGCCCCGGCGTGACCCGCGCGGCCGCGTACTCAGCGTGGCCCACTTCGCGCTGGTCGCCAGCGAGGTCGTCATCAAGGCCGGCACCCCCGACCTGGAGATTAGCTGGCACTCAACCAACAATCTGCCCGAGTTGGCCTTCGACCACGGTGAGATTTTGCGCTACGCACTTCAGCGGCTGCGCTACAAGCTCGAATACACTTCGGTCGGTTTTGAATTGCTGCCCAACGAGTTCACGCTGACTGAGCTGCAAACGGCGTACGAGATTGTGCTGGGCAAGGAGCTCGACAAGCGCAACTTCCGCCGCCGCATGCTCGAAGCCGGCATCCTGACCGAGACCACGCGCTACCGCGAGAGCGAGGGCCAGGGCCGCCCGGCGCGGCTCTACCGCTACAAGAAGAACGCCGTCCACGAAGTCAAGGCCCGTCGCCTGTTTCCGTAGCACCGCCACCAGCCGCCACCCAAGCGGCCGGCCGGGGGCGCGCCCTTCTGGCTGGCGATCCGAACCCCAACTCGAGCCGGCGCAGCCCAAGTCACTTAGGCTCGCCCCTGCTGCTTGACACGCAGCCAATAATTGCTAAAATTAGTGTAACACTTACACCAATGGCGGCTCCGCCAATCGCCGTCAGGAGGCGGGTATGAACGTCGATCAACTCATCCAACAGAGCAAGCCGTTTCTCAGCTACGTGGTGGATTGGCACGCCAGTCTGCCCGCCCTGCCCCTCGCCGATCTCCTGGCCGAGCCGGACCGCGTCGCCATTATTTCGGTGGATGTCATCAACGGCTTCTGCTACTCCGGCCCGCTGGCGTCGCCGCGCATCCAGACCATCATTGCGCCCATCACCCAGCTCATGGAACAGGCGCACGCGGCCGGCGTCGCGCACTTCGTCCTGGTGCAGGAGTTCCACGACCCGGACGCGCGCGAGTTCGCGCAGTACCCGCCGCACGCTATCCGTCACACCGCCGAAGCCGAGGCCGTGCCCGAATACCAGGCGCTGCCGTTCTATGCCACCATGGCCGTCGTCCACAAGAACTCGATCAACCCGGCCCACAACACTGCATTCGAGGGCTGGCTGGTCAGCCACCCGCAGGTCGACACCTTCATCGTCGTCGGCGACTGCACCGACCTGTGCACCTACCAACTGGCCATGCACCTCAAGCTGCGCGCCAACGCCCACCAACTGCGCCAGCGCGTCATCGTGCCGGAGAACAC
>JBBRZY010000921.1:0-1699 GCA_038252885.1 Anaerolineales bacterium
AACGACCCGGTACCCGACCTGCGGCTGCTCAGCCCGAACACGCCGCCTGACCTGGTGGCCGTCATCGAGCGCTGCCTGCTCAAAGACCCGGACAAGCGCTTCCAGACCGGCGGCGACCTGGCTGCGGCGCTGCGCAAAGTGGAGGCCCGCCTGGCGAGCGGCGCGCCCGTCTACGAGCCGCCCAAGCGCCCCCAGCCGCCGCCGGTGCGCCCACCATCTATGGCGACCATCATGGAACCGATGCCGAGCGCCGCGCCGCCGCCCGCGCGTTATGCCGCCGCCGCGCCACCTCCGCCGCCTGAAGCGCCCGCGTTCGGGACGGGTGAGCCGCCGCCGCCGGTCTTCAATCGGCCAGTGGTTAGTGCCGCACACCCCTTGCCCAAAGCCGCTGCGGCCGCCCCTGCGCTGCAAGCCCCGCCGGCCGAGCGGCGCGGCCCGCCGGTGGCTGTGCTCATCGGCGTGCCAGTGGCGCTAGCGCTGTGCGTTTTGGTGGTGGGTGGGGGCCTGTTCCTGGCCAACTCCCTTGGCCTGCTCAACCAGCCCCAGACCGTTGGCACCGCCACAGCGACCACCGCGGCGGCGGCCGCCGATGCCACGGCGACGACTGCCTCCGGCGAAGCGCCGACCGACCTGCCGCCGACCGATGCGCCCCCGGTTGTGACGATCGTGACCATCCCGGAGGGAATGGTCTTTATCAACGGAGGCGGCTTCGAGATGGGCTCGACCATCGGTCAGAGCGACGAGCAGCCCCTGCACCCGGTCAAGCTCTCGGCGTACTACCTCGATCAGTTTGAGGTCACCAACGCGCGCTACCTGGCCTGCGTCAGCGAGCTAGCCTGCCGGCCGCCGGCGAGCCCTGGCTCGTTCACTCGGCCCACTTACTTTGGCGACCCGACCTTCGCGCAGTATCCGGTGGTCTCGGTCAGTTGGGACCAGGCCGCCAACTTCTGCGCCTGGGATCAGGGCAAGCGCCTGCCGACCGAGGCCGAGTGGGAGTTTGCGGCCTCCAGCGGCGACGGCCGGCGCTTTCCGTGGGGCAACGACTTCGACCGTACGCTTCTGACGGCCAACGACGGCGATACGGTGCCGGTTGGCTCGTACAAAGCGGGGGCCAGTCCGGCTGGCTTGTTCGACCTGGCCGGCAACGTGCTGGAGTGGGTGAACGACGTCTACGACAGCGTCTATTATGCCGAGTCGGTCACCGATAACCCGCCCGGCCCGGAGTTCGGTGACGGCCACGTGCTGCGCGGCGGCTCGTTCGGCAACCCCGACGGCGCGGCCTACACCACCACCCGCCGCTACCATCTGGCCGGCGACGCCTCGGATGCGGACATCGGTTTCCGCTGCGCCTTCACGCCAGCGCCCTAAGCGCGGGCGTGGCTTGCAATACTCGCAACCGCACCTGCCGAGGCCCAGCGCCACCGATCAACCGCATGCCTGTTCGCCCGCACCCGCCAGACATTCGCTCGATGCACGGAACCATTGTTGCATTGCGCGCGTCTTACCATTCGAGTTACGTCGTTTTTTGGCTGTCACTCGACACGCTCAGCCAAAACCAGGCTTTGGGAAAATTTCCGTAGGAGACGTGAAATGCCTTCTTTCAAGAGAGTATTCAGTTTGTTCGCCCGCCTCATGCTGGCCGCGACCGCCGGGGCCGCACCTGTTTCGCAGGTTGGGGCCGCCGCCCCGCTGGCAGTCA
>JBBRZY010000922.1:0-1698 GCA_038252885.1 Anaerolineales bacterium
ATCGGCTACCGTTTCTGGACCCGGCTGTCGCAGCGGCGCGGCTCGCGGCTGGTGCTCCTGTGCACCACGTTCGGCCTAGCGCTCTATCCGGCCCTCACGGCTGGCACGCAACGCGTAGAGCTGCTGATCGTCCTGGCGGCAGTCTCCGGCCTGTTTCAGGCGGGGCTCGATCTGGTGTTCTTTGACGAGTTGATGAAGACCGTGCCGCCCAGCCAAACCGCCCTGTTTGCCGCGCTGGCGCAGAGCCTGCAAAACTTCTCAGCCGTCGGCGCCCCCCTAATCGGCACGCTGCTGGCCGACCACGTCGGCCTCGGTGGCGCATTGCTGGCAGGGGCGGCCCTGCGTCTCGCTGCCTTTCTACTCTTTTTGGTCGCCAAACCCCGCAGCGCAGGCGGCGCGAGAAACGGGGAAGAGGCCGGCGCACTGTAAACGGTGCGGCCGAGCTTCACTGACAACCCGCTGTGCGCCGCCGCCTCCAAGCCCGTGTGTTAGAATGCGCCACATGACACTCCGCGCCTCGCTTGAGCGCCAACGGACAGCAGTGCGTCCCTTACTGAATGACCGCAGCCCAGCCGACGCGCTGGCTTTCTACTATGCCCTGCACCACGGCGCCGAGCGCACTGAACTGTTCGTCGCGCCGGAGACGGCTGAGACCGGGGCCGCGCCCGCCGCCGGCTTCCTTGTGCGCGCTCGCACCGGCATGGACCTGTTTCGCCCGCTGGTCACCTTCCGGGCCGATAGCGCGGCCACCGCCCAAGCGCTCCTGGCGCGCGGCCTGCTGCCTGGCCGGCCCGTCTACCTGACCGTGCCGGAGTCGCATGCCGGCTGGGTCAACCAGAACCTGAACGTGTCCGACGCCGAGCTCCACTCCATCTACCGTTACGACCCAGAGCGCTACGAGGCGGAGATCAACGTGCTGGTGGTCACCCACGCCGGCGCCGACGGCCTGCCGCGCTGCGAAATCCGCGCCGGCGAGCGAGCCGGGGCCGTGGCCGGCATCAACTGGCAGTCGCCGCGCTACGCCGAAGTCTATGTCTACACCGAAACCGCCGTGCGCGGGCGCGGCTGGGGCAAGGCCGTGGTGCGCGCGCTCGTTGGGCTGATCCTCAAGAGTGGCCGCATGCCGCTGTATGTGGTCGCCCAGAACAACGAATACTCCATCCGTCTGGCGGAGGCCGTGGGCTTTGTAGACACCGGCCATCGCGAGTACGTTGGCCAGGCCATCCGCGCCGGTTAGCGGCGTTCGCGCCGAACCGACTTCTCACCCATGCCCCAGGCCACCCACCACTTCCCGGCCAGTTTCTTGTGGGGCACTGCTACCTCCGGCTATCAGGTGGAAGGCAACAGCACGGCCGCCGACTATTGGGATTGGGAGCAGCAGCCCGGTGCGGTGCACGACGGCCAACGTTCCGGCCTGGCCTGCGATTGGTGGGGCGGCCGCTGGGCCGAAGACTTCGACCGCGCCGCCGCCGATGGCCACACCGCCCTGCGCCTCTCAGTCGAGTGGAGCCGCATCGAGCCGACCGCCGCCCACTGGGACGAAGACGCCCTCGACCACTACCGCCAGATGGTGCAGGGTCTGCGCCAACGCGGCCTGACGCCGATGGTCACGCTCCATCACTTTGCCAGCCCGCGCTGGCTGGCCGAGCGCCGCTGCTGGGAGACCGGCGAGGTGGTGGCGTTATTCGAGCGCTACGC
>JBBRZY010000923.1:0-1696 GCA_038252885.1 Anaerolineales bacterium
GGCGTTGGGGTCATCGAGCAGGTCGGCGCAAATGTGGCTAGCTTCGCGGTGGGCGATCAGGTCCTGATTTCGTGCGTCTCGTCGTGCGGGCGCTGCGGAAACTGCAAGAAGGGCATGTACTCGCATTGCGAGAACGGCGGCGGCTGGATCCTGGGCAATCTGATTGATGGCACGCAGGCCGAATACGTGCGCATCCCGTTCGCCGACAACAGCTTGTATGCCATCCCCGCCGGCGCCGACGAAGAAGCCCTGGTGATGGTGAGTGATATCCTGCCGACGGGTTTTGAGTGCGGGGTGCTCAATGGGCGGATCAAACCGGGCGACACGGTGGCGATTGTGGGCGCCGGGCCGATCGGGCTGGCGGCCCTGTTGACCGCGCAATTCTATTCACCGGCGGAGATCATCATGGTGGATATTGATGCCAATCGGCTGGCGGTCTCCAAGACGCTAGGCGCGACGCAAGTCGTCAACAACGAGGATGGCCAGGCGGCCGAGCAGGTCATGGCGCTCACCGCCGGCCGGGGCGTGGATGTCGCCATCGAGGCCATTGGTATTCGGGCAAGTTTCGATGTGTGCCAGTTGGTGGTGACCGCCGGCGGCCACGTCGCCAATATTGGCGTGCATGGCAAGCCGGTCCAGCTGAATTTGGACAAACTGTGGGATCACTATATTACGCTCACGACGCGGCTGAAGACCGTGACGGCGGGCACAGTTCAACCTCGGCAATTGATTACGCACCATTTCCCATTGGGTGAAATGCTCAAGGCATATGACACCTTCGAAAATGTAGGGCGAGAGCACGCCTTGAAGGTTATCATTGAGAACGATTAGGCCGGTCAGGGTCCTAACCCGCCGGCTAGTGCGCCTGGGCGCTAACGGCAGGCGGTTATCCACCGCAGCGGCCCAATAACCCACCTGGTGGCCGCGCTGTCATTCAATGTCCTACATAGCTTCTGGCGCCTGTCTGACAGCCATTTCAGCAGGCCTCGGATTACCGGCCGGGCCGCCCCAGAGTAAAGTTAAGTCAGCAGTCACATCCTTGCGGGCGTTGTCCCGCACCGCCCTGCTTTCCTCAAGAAGAGGCGTTAAGAATAACCTTGCGCCCGTCACTGACCCGGCCCTTGCTCCGGTGCGGCCGGCCGAGGTAATTCGAGATTATCCAGCAGTCGAAAGAGAGTCATATTGGAAAACCTGACGTTAGCGCAACTCAAGGGGCTGGCACAGCAAACGCACAGCCCAAGCATCTCTATTTTCCTGCCTACCCACCGGGCCGGTCCAGATACGCAGCAAGATCCTATTCGCTTTAAGAATCTACTGCGCGAGGCGGAGTTGCAGCTGCTGGCGGGGCCGCTCGGACCGCGCGCCGTGAGCGACTTGCTCCAGCCCGCCCAGGCCTTATTGGAGGAGGGTGACGCACTGTTTTGGCGGCACCAGCGCGAGGGCCTGGCCGTCTTTATCGCCCTGGATGACTTCCATGTCTATCAGCTGCCCTTTGGCGTGGAAGAACAGCTGATCATTGCCCCGGCCTATTACATCGCGCCGCTGCTGCCGATGTTCACGGCCAACGGGCACTATTACATCTTGGCCCTCAGCCAGGCCGAGGTGCGCCTGTTTGAAGGCACCCGTTACGGCGTGGGCCAAATTGATCTGCCGGCCGACACGCCGCTGAGCCTGGCTGAGGCGCTCCCGACCGAGA
>JBBRZY010000924.1:0-1690 GCA_038252885.1 Anaerolineales bacterium
CGCCAGTGCGCGCCACGCTGGACGTGACCTTCAAGCAGATCGAGGACGAGGGGCTATTCCCCAAGCAGAACCCGACCTCCGGCGGCGTGCCGGGCCATCGCTCGCACACGCTCAAGGAAGGCGAGACGCTGGATTGGATCGCGGCGCAGGAGTACGGCAACTCAAACTACTGGCGCTACATCGCCGAGATCAACGGCATAGATAACCCGTTCAAGGTGACGCCCGGCACGGTGATTGACCTGCCGCCGCTGCCCTAAACCAACCGTATGGCCCCCGAAACCAGCCTGCTCGCGCACTTTTACCTGAAGCTCGGCGGCGCCGACGCGCCCGACGATCTGATGCAGGATTTGGCGAATGTGGAGGTGGACGACAGCCTGCACATTCCGGATATGTTCACGATTCAATTGCGCGACCCGCGCCTGACGTGGGCCGACTCGGACTTGCTGAAGATCGGGCAGGAAGTTGAGATATTGGCGAAGGCGGCCGGCAGCGGATCGGAGCCGGCCAAGCGCTTGCTGATCGGCGAGATCACCACAGTGGAGCCAGACTACCCGTATGGCAGCGCGCCGGTGGTGGTGCTGCGCGGCTACGACCGAGCGCACCGGCTGCACCGCGGCAAGAAGACGCGCTCGTTTGTGCAGATGACCGACAGCGACATCGTGACCAAGATCACGCGCGAGTACGGCCTCAAGCCCGACATTGACGGCACGACCGAGGTGTACGAGTACATTCTCCAGAACAATCAGAGTGACTTTGAGTTCGTGATGGAGCGCGCGCGGCGGCTGGGCTTCAGCTTTTTGGTAGACGACCGCACGCTGCTATTCAAGAAACCCGGCAGCACCCCAAGCGAGACGGTGGAGCTGGAGTACGGCGTGACGCTGCGGCAGTTCAAGCCGCGCATGACGACGGCCAGCCAATTCAAGGAAGTGATCGTCAAGGGCTGGGACCCGACCAACAAGCGCGAGATCATTGGGCGCGCCGGCGCAAGCGGGCCGGGCGGTGGTGGGGGCGGCGGCGCTTTGGGCGGGCTGGGCGACGCGGCCATGGGCGCCGCGGGTGGCGCAGCCAGCGAGGCGGCGGGCGCGGCGTCGAGCCAGCTCAACAGCCTGGCCGAGGCGGCGATGGGCTTTGCGGCCGACAAGGCCGGCGGCGCCGTGGCTGACGCCAAGAGCAAGGCGTTGGGCGCACTGCCGCCCGAGCTGCAAGGGCCGGCAGCGCAGTTGGCCGAAGCTGGGCTGCAAAAGGGGCTGGAGTTGGCTTCGGAGTATTTGGGCGGTGACGCCGCCAGCGCCGTGGGCGCGCTCGCCAGCGGCAACTCGGCGGCGGTGGCGCAGGTGGGCATGGAGCTGGGCGCGAAGGTGGTCGAGAAGGCCTTTGGCGAGGCGGGGGTGCTGGTGGTCACGCAGCACCCGGTGCGCAGCCAGGCCGAGGCTGACCAATTGGCCAAGTCGATTTTTGAGGAGCTGACCAGCGGCAATCTGCAAGCCGAGGGGCTGGCGACCGGCTCGCCGCTGCTGACGGCCGGGTGCAAGGTGAAGCTCAACGCGCTGGGCAACAAGTTTAGCGGCGAATATTACGTCACGCACACCAAGCACAGCTACGACTCGGACGTCGGCTACCTTACCGAGTTCAAAATCAGCGGCCGCAGCCCAGACACATTCACCGACCTGCTGGGCGGCGGCGCGGGCAC
>JBBRZY010000925.1:0-1681 GCA_038252885.1 Anaerolineales bacterium
AGCCGATCGCCCACCGCCGCCCAGGGCAGGCCGCCGTATTCGTGCACTCGGCTGCGCACGTTGGCGTCGGCGCCCAGCAGTTCAGTGATGTCGCCCGCCGGCCCATTCGAGCCATCCGAGCCATCCGAGCCGTCCGACCCGTTCAACCCGTTCGATCTGGCCATCAGTACGCTGCGTACCGTGTTCGGCCGGGCGGCCTTCGATCCAGCCCAGGCGGCCCTGGGCGACGCCCGGGTAGCTGATGGCCACGGCGCCGGCTGCCGCCAGCGGCGGCGTCAGCGGTGAGGGCCAGGATCCGCAGGGCAAGGCTTGGGCGAGGGACATGTGAGTTTGCGCATCTGGTTTGGCAGGCATCCTATGCCAGTCACCCATGCCAGTCGTGAAGTGTAGTAATTCTGTTTCAAACGAGTAGTAAAACTATGACCACCGTCGAAATCGACCACGCTAAATGCTTGCGAGAACGGTCTATGGCGTCAGTCCGTCATAGGTGAAATGTAGTAAGTCTGTTTCAAAGAATTGTCGCGACTATCCGCCAACCGTCAGCAGTCCTAGCGACAAGCCTGCCGCACCAATGAAAACTGGACTGCACACACAGCCCAAGAAGAGCGCTGCGGCACGCTGCAGTATGAATTCACATAGGAGGGAGCCGGGGTTGACTGCGTAGAGTTGCAGGTTTACTACCCGTGACTGACGGGTTACAAGATTACTACCTGAAAACTAGTAGTAATCTTGTAACGGTCTACCTATGAACGGCTTCAGTCAAAGTCGTAACACTCTTACTACACTCCACGCCAATCAACGACCATGAGTGAAGTCAACAATGAACGGTCAAGGAGGCCACGATGGTTTCAGGCAATCTTCACGCGGTCACAGTGCGGCTGGATGTCTTTCGGGACATCCTCATCGAGCTGGCAGCGGCGCTGCCACCCGATTGCGCTGCGGGCGTCGCCACGGCCATTGAGAACCGTTTGACGGAGCGTCTGGGCGATATGGAAATTGACGAGCCCACCGATGACGCGATGGCGTCGGATCTTGCGCCTCTACTGGCGGCCTTGCGCCACCCGCGTGCTCAGCGGCAATCGACCTGACTCCGTCCTGCAGTGACCGGGGCGCCCGTTGACGCCTGGCCTGCACTCAAGGCCGCTTCGTATTCAAGATGAGGGTGTTGAAGGTTGACAGGCGATAGCGCCCAACGGCCTCAACGCTGACAGTCGCCTGCCCGCGAGCGCGCAGGCTCCGGCCCCGTCGCAGTGCTGCTGCTGCGTCGGCACGGGAGATGTCCGACGGCAGGACTTGGCGGCCATTGAAAGCGCTCCAGTTCTCCGGGAGCGACGCGATTGGCATCGGCTTGTCTTTGCAGTTCATTCGCTGTTTTCCCTTGCCTGGTGTCGGGGGCCGCCGCCGCTGAACCCGCTTTTTTGATCCGGTGTGATCTGGCGGAATTCATTTCAGCCTGTCCATCACGCCCGCCGTGGACAAACCACCCACCCACAGTGCGAGCCTGTGGATGGCCCCTGCAGGGTCCGTGGCTTGACCACCGCTCCCCGGCCGCCGCCTACGGCCTGACGCGCTGCGCTTGCCAAACAGCCCTATTTGTAGGTTTTGGTGCAATTCAATGGAAGCCCAAACCTGCGCCCTCTGGTCCGCGCCCCGAGGATAGCGGTGCGGTCAGGTAGCGGCC
>JBBRZY010000926.1:0-1679 GCA_038252885.1 Anaerolineales bacterium
GTCGGCCGTGTCGAAGAAGTTGATGCCGGCCTCCAGCGCCCGCTGCACGTACGGCCGGCTTTCGGCCTCCGGCAAGGACCAGGGCCGGATGGCCGGGTCGCCGTAGGTCATCATGCCCAGGCAGATGCGCGAGACTTTCAGGCCGGTGTGGCCGAGTTGGGTGTATTCCATGGGTAACCTCCGAGCAAGACCTTAGCGTGATTGCCAAGTTGCGCTGCTTGGCATTTTAACAAGAGCCATCCAGACTGATCTCACTCGTTCCCTAGGAGACTCGCACTATGGCCATTAATCCACCCCTCGGCGGAAAACTACCCGGCGGCCTCACCCGCGCCGCCTGGCTGAAGAAGAAGAGCTTCATCGACAAGGCCAAGGCCGCCACCCAAACCGGCCTAGGGGCGGAACTAAAGAAGGTCGAGGACGCCTGGAACAAGACCGACTGGAAGACCATGAAGGCCATCGCCCACGGCAAGTGGCACTCGCACAAAGAGTTGCTCGCCGCCCGCAAGGCCGCCAAAGACTACTACGCCGACTATATCGTAGTGAAGCTCTACAACGCCGTGATGTCCGGCTCGCGCAAGGCGCGCACCACATCGACCACGGCCGGGCTGTCTGGCGCGGCCAAGGCCTACGCCATCGTCATTGCCGACGGGCTGAAGGGTCTCGCCGATCAACTGCTGTCGATTGACTTCAAGGACTACGACGACGACGAAAAGCGCATGCTGCCCTTATGGGACCTGGCGCGCAAGGCGATGGTCAAGAACGTGGCCGACCTGGAGACCAAGCTGAAAGCGCTGGAAAAAGCGCCCACCAACGCCAATTGGAGCGCCCTAGGGGTCAAAGATGCCTTCCGGTCTGTGGCGAACGGCGTGGCCACCAACCCCGACTTTGCCAGCCTGTGGCCGACCCCGTGGCAGAAGCTCGACGGCCTACAAAATGAGAGTGACCCGGTATTGAGCAAGCTGAAAGACGGCGCCAAGGTGACCGACGCCGAAAAGAAGGCCATCCTCGCCCTGATTAAGCAGGGGCGGTCGGCCATCACCAAAGTCAAGGCGAAGATGTGACCAGTGAAGTTGTCTGGTGAGTCGCGCTGCCATGGGGGGCTGAGGGTGGGATTTCCCCCACAGGGGTGCTTCGCGATCACCCGCCCCAAGGCCCTGCGGGGGCCAACTTCCTGAGGCGGGGTTCGAAATGACAGGGTCTAGCGTTCGGGTGGGTCTGAGCACCAGTTCTCACCAGCCAGCCCGACTGCACACCCTCTCCTACTTGTCATTCCGAAGCCCCGCTCGCGGCCCGGTAGCTACGCAACGGCCTTGGCGGGGTGACGCTGCGCAGTCTCACCGCCTGACGTTGCGCGGCCTCCGCGTTAATGGGCAGCGTCAGGTTGGCCGAAGAACTGGCTCTTAAAAACAGACCGGGGTGGCAGGTCATAACCAGCCACCCCGGTCTGTTTTGTTAGTCGGTCAAAGGCAGCGCCCTACGGCCGGATGGTGAACACCACCCCGTCGCCGTGGCCGAAGACCTCCGGGAAGTACGACTCGCGCGCCTGGGTCGGGATGACCTGGTAGGTGCCGGGCAGCGAGGCGTGCAGCGTGTAGGTGTACTCGTAGGTGCCCTTGGGCAGATAGGTGGCGAACAACACCACCTTCTCATCGCGCAGGTCGGTGTTGGAGAACCACCAC
>JBBRZY010000927.1:0-1677 GCA_038252885.1 Anaerolineales bacterium
ACGCTGCAATTAGGCCTGGCCAAGGCGCGGTCATTTTTAGTGCTGCCTGGTCCCCGCGCGTGGGGCAAACCAGGCCTTGGGAGAAAGCTCAGATTGAGTTTGCCGCGGGGCGCAACCAAATCGCACCCCGCTGAGAGCAATAGCGTGATCACCCAGACAAAACGCTCGTTACCCCTGCCGGCCCGTCAGCGGCGACATCTGCTCGGTTTGACCCTGGCCCTGGCCGGGAGTTTGCTGACCCTCCTCACCATTGCAATAGTCACTGCGAACAATGGACCAGCCCTCCCCGGGCTCGAAGGGGTGCTAATCGGCCAAACCGTCACCCCGATTGCCATCGTCAGCGGCACGCCCATCTACGGCCCCACGCCCTCCCCGATGCCCACGCGGCGGCCGGTGGTGATTTGGAAGTGGACCAACGGCACCGAGGTGTTTGGCGAAGCGCCCGGCCCCACCTCCACCCCCAGCGTCTACTATGCCTATGTGCCGCTGATCTACCGCAACGACATGCCGCCCCAATCGACCTGGGGCACCATCGCCCTGCACGTCGAGCCGCCGCCCGTGGCGCCGACGCCCGATTGGCCGCCGGGTCTGGCTGGGCAGACTGCCAGCAAGCTTGGCCTGCACGCCATCGCCAACAACGACGCTTACATCATGGAGTTCATCCGCCGCGTGCGCCCGCGCGTGGTCAAGTCGGTGGACGATTTGGGCTGGCTGGCCGACGTCAAGCTGGTGTCACCCAACACCGTCACCATTGGCCGCATCAGCGGGCAAGACGAGAACCAGGTGGAAGCGACAGACCCAGCGGTGGCGGCGGAGGCCTACATCGCCTCGCAGCTTGAGAAGTATCGGCTGAACCCAGGCGTTGATTTTTGGGAAGGCTGGAACGAGTTTGTGCCGGTGAGCTACGCGCGCATGGCCTGGTACGCCCAGTTCGAGGCGCACCGGGCGTGCGCCCTGCAAGCGCTGGGCTTCCGCGCGGCGGTGGGCGGCTTCTCGGTCGGCGTGCCGGAGTATGCCGAGATGGAAGCCTTTATGCCCGCGCTCGAGGCGGCCTACCGCTGCGGCGCAATTTTCACGCTGCACGAGTACAATTCCCCCACGCTGGCGTGCGGCACGCGCAGCAACGAAGCCAACATCATCCCCGGCGCGCCCAACTTTGGGAACGAGCTGCTGGGCTACCACACGCTGCGCTACCGCTTCTGGTACGATGGGTATCTGAAACCGCGCGGCCTGGGCGATCTGCCGCTGGTCATCAGTGAGGCCGGGCTAGAGGGCAGCCCGACCCCCGGCGGGCCGTGCGGCGACCCAGGCGGCAAGGGCTGGAAGGACTACGACGACTACTGGGTGGCGCAGGGTTACGGCACGGGTGGGGCGGAAGCCTACGTGAACATTCTCAGTTGGTACGACCAGGAATTGCGCAAAGACTCTTACGTGATCGGCGCGACGCTGTTCACGGTGGGCGCGCCCTACAGCGGCACGTCGTGGAGCGAGTTTGACCTGCACGAGGTGCTGGTGCCGCTGGCCAAGTATGCGGTGGCGCTGCGATGAGACCCAAACCGGCCGGACCAAACCCGGAAGGGCAGTTCAATCAGAAGAATTAAGGAAGCGCGGCTCCCAGTGGGCCGCGCTCCCTTTGTGGCCAAACGCGTTATGATGCTTAGTGCCTCATATAGGAAC
>JBBRZY010000928.1:0-1666 GCA_038252885.1 Anaerolineales bacterium
CCTGGCCGGGCACGTCGGCCACGCCGTATAGCTTGGCGTAGAGCGTCAGGTTCTTCTCGGCGCTCAGGCGGTCGTACATGCCGGGTGTCTCGGTCAGCAGCCCGACCTGCTGGCGGATGGCGGCGTCGTCGTGGCCCACTACCAGCCCGTTGATGCGCGCCAGGCCGGCCGTTGGGCCGATGAGCGCCGTGAGCATGCGCACGGTGGTGGTCTTGCCGGCGCCATTCGGGCCTAGGAAGCCGAACACCTCGCCCTCGGCCACGTCCAGCGTCAGCCGGTCTACGGCGGTAATGGCCTTGTCGCCCGTGCCAAAGACTTTGGTCAACCCTTCGGTATGGATCACTGGTACCTCGACTTATCGAGCGCTTCGGCGGTCGGTTTGGCCGGCTGGAGCGCTTTAGCGGACGGAAGCGGCAGCGGCGCGGCCGGGCTGGCGGGCGGCTCGGGCACAAACGGCTCGCGCAGCGCCCAAATCGCCCCCAGCGCCGCCAGCGCGAACAGCGCCAGGGCGGCTTCGGCCCACAGTGGGCCGTTCTCTGGCCCGAGCGCCCCCAAAATATAGACCGCCACGCCGTCTAACGCCGCGTGCCATAGGATGGCCGCCAGCAGCCACAGCCAATTATGGCGCTTGAAGGCTTGGAGCACCAGCACCGCCAGCGCCATGTGCGTGACCAGGGCAAACAGCCGTTCCACGGCCCCCAGCAGCGGATACCACCACGGGTAGCTCAGGGCCGCCGCCAGTTGGGCCTGGATCGTGGCCAGATCGGCGGCCGATAGCCCGAGCGTAGTCAGGTCGGGGGTCTGCATCAGCACCAACAGGTTGACCGTGCCCAGCGCGGCCAGCGCACCGACGATAACGGCCTCGACCCCGCCGTGGCCGGCGCCGAACATCAGCGCGTGCCGCCAGTGGCGCGCGTCTTTGATCCATAGGCGATAGACCAGGTAGCGGGCGACTTCCTCGCACAGGCCGGCGCTCAGCCCCAGCACCACCGCGCTGAACAGCAGTTGGTAGGCCTGGGGGATGGGGGGCATCAGGCTGGAGTTAACGACCCGGTCGATGGCCAGGTTGAGCGGGATGTGCACGACCTGCGAGAGAATGAACGTGGCCGCGCCGATGAAGAACAGCCGCGAGGGCAGGCCCAGCCGCCGCGCCAAGACAAGGCCCAGCGCAATGGGCAGGGCGATCATCAGGAGCGGGTTGAGGATGTAGCTGACAGTTAGCATGTAAGGGCCGCCGAAGGTTAGGTGGTAGGGGTGCCGTTGGCTCCATCATAGGCCAGAATGGCGCTGAATACCAAACCCGCCGCGCGATGTTCCACGTGAAACAACGCGGCGGGTGGCTCGACCCAAAAATTGACACCAGCCCCCTGCTCCAGCCTTTAACTTGACATAACGTTATGTCAAGTTAAAGCTCCTGCCGCTCAAAGCGCCAGCCGGCCACCGCCAGCGCCGCGCCGATCAGCCCCAGACTGATAATTAGGGCTGGAACAGCCGAATCGCCGCCCAGAAACAGGTTTGCCGCCCACGTGACCAATTGTCCTGGCAAATATTGGCCGATCTGTGGGATCGCGCCAAGAACGGTCAGCACGATTAGCACGCCAAAGGCAATGCCCCCGGCGGCGGCCTGGCTGCGGGCCAGCACACTGCACAATAACGTCAACGCCAC
>JBBRZY010000929.1:0-1665 GCA_038252885.1 Anaerolineales bacterium
AGTTCGAGCTGGGCCACGCGCGCGGCAGTTCGCACGACCACTCGCGCCTAATTCGGCTCTCCTACCATCGCCCGCACTACGTTCGCCTGGCCCAGCAGGCCTACACCGCCTGGGCCGCGCTCGAGGCCGAAGCCGGCGAACAGTTGATTGTCAAAACCGGCGGCCTAGACTTCGCCCCACGCCAGTCGGCCATCCCACTCGCCGACTACAGCGACAGTCTGGCCGCCTGCGCCGTGCCGTTTGAGCACCTCGACGCCGCCGAGATCATGCGTCGCTGGCCGCAGTTCCGCCTGACCGACGACCTCCACGGCCTGTATCAAGCGGACGCGGGCATCGCCCCGGCCGCCCGTGCCACTGCCACCCACCTACGCCTCGCCCGCGCCCACGGGGCCGCCATCGTCACGTCCGCGCCCGTCACAGCCCTGCGCGACCACGGCGGCGAGATCGCCGTCAGTGCAGGCGGGCAGACCTACCGCTGCCGCCGCCTGGTGGTCACGGCCGGCGCGTGGACCAACAATATCCTGGCGCACTTCGGCCTGCACCTGCCGCTGACCGTCACGCAAGAGCAGGTCACCTACTACGCCACGCCGCACCTGGCCGAGTTTCAGCCCGGCCGTTTTCCAGCCTGGACCTGGATGGACGAGCCTTGCTTCTATGGCTTCCCCGTCTACGGCGAGGCCGCCGTCAAGGCCGCGCAAGATGTGGGCGGCGATGAAGTCACCGCCGACACGCGCACTTTCGACCCAAACCTCACAATGCAGGCTCGCCTGACGGCCTTCTTAGAACGCTACCTGCCGCGCGCTGCCGGCCCTGTGCTCTACACCAAGACCTGCCTGTACGAGTTGCCGCCCGACCGCGACCTGGTGCTCGACCAGTTCCCCGGCCATCCTGCCATCAGCCTGGCTATCGGCGCCGGGCACGGCTTCAAGTTTGCGCCGCTCATTGGCCGCGTGCTCAGCGAGTTGGCCCTCGACGGCCACACCGCCACCGACCTGACGCCGTTCAGCGCCAGTCGCCCGCTGCTGCAACGCGCCGACCCGCCCAAGCACTTCATGTTATGAGCGACCCGCAGCCGGTTGCCCAGCGCGCACTCGACTTTGCGACCTCCCTTGCGTTCCCGCGCCGGGTGGGTACACCCGGTGCCGCGCGGGCGACGCAGACCGTCACCGGCCTGTTGACGGGCTTTGGCTATGCCGTCTCGCAGCAGACGTTCGAATGCTCAACCGGCGCGGACGTGGCCTTCGCGCTGCTGATTGGTTTGGGTCAAGTGCTCATCATCCTGACCTTCTGGGCTTACAGCGGGCCGGCTGCGCTGGCCCTGTTGCCCGTCGCGGTGCTGGCGCTGCTCTTGCTGAATGCCAACCGTCTCAGCCGTTGGGCTGCGGCTAGCGTCATTGCCTCGCCTGGCGGTGTCTGGCAGCGCGCCCTGGGCCGCTTGGGCCGGCGCTACAGCGCCGCCAACCTCATGGGCGAAATGCCCATTGGCGATACCAACGGCCCACACTTGGTTTTGATGGCGCATTGGGATAGCAAAAGCCAGGCGCTGCCGCTAGTGGTGCGCATGTCGCTGCTGACGGCGGCGAGTGCGGCCGGCCTGCTCTTTGCCGCCCTCACGTTGTTGCGAGTTTGGCTGCCGGGCGTCACCGGCGCGGCCGCCCTGTGCGG
>JBBRZY010000930.1:0-1659 GCA_038252885.1 Anaerolineales bacterium
GCTGATCGGCCAGGGGCAGGCGGCCTTCAAACGAGCGGTGGCGCAGCCCGATACGCTGGCGGACCTGGTGGACGCCGACCAGGAGAGCGGCTTTGAGGTGCTGCTGGGGGTGGCCGACGAAGCGTATGCTGAGGTGACGGGCGACCCCCTGCCCTATGTACTGCGCGATGAAGCGCCGCTGATGGAGAAGCTGCACGAGGATGATGAGATCTTCCAGCGCTTCCCGCGCCTGGTGGCGAAGTTCGTGCATGCCGACGAGGAGGATTGAGGGGCAGCAACAAGCGGGCGACGGCATGAAAAAATTCGAGCGGCATGGGACTGGCCCTATGCCGCTCGATTGTTGTCTGTAACTAATGAGCCCCCTGCCCTGCCAGGGTGTGTGTCAGTCGGGCGGTGGCCTTATGGGTTGATGTTATCGAGGGTGAGATTCCCACTAAAGTGTGCTTCGCGATCACCCCGCTACAAGGTTGCGCTGCTACAAGCCCGCGCGCGGGGGTTGGGAATGACAGGTAGGCGTAGGGGTTTCCGTCAGTCGCCACGTTGGACTGCGGCCGGCCGCGACGGCTGACTCGGTCCTGCCGTTTTCTTAGCGAAGCATCGCTTTCTTTTTTCTGCCTTACCTTACCACCACCGACCCGACGCCGCCTTCGATGTCGAGCTCGACGCGGTGCGTGGCGGTTTCGTAGTCGGGCGACTCGTAGCCGCCGTGGGGGCGGCGCGGGAAGCGCTGTTGATCAACATGGAATGAGCCGACGGTGACACGGCCATGGATGCGGGCGGCGACGTCGGCGGGCACGACCACTTCGACGGAGGCCGCGCCGGAGGCCAGCCGCGCTTTGGTCCAGCCGGCGTGGGCGGGCAGCGTGACGCGCGTGCTGCTGGCGCCGGTCTCTAGGGTCATTTCGGCCACGCGCAGGTCGCTCAGGTCGAGGCGGGCTTCGGACGCGCCGGTCTTGAAGTGCAGCGCCAAGCGCGGGTTGGGGTTGAGGCGCACGTTCCACTCTTGGCCACGATAGCCCGCCCAGTTCCAGGGCAGGATGAAGTTCAGCCAACTGGGGTCTGGCCCCATGCTGAGCACGACTTGGGTTTGGTCGCCGTGGCGGTCGACGCGCTTGGCGACGCCGCCGGTGAAGGTGCCGGCCAGCAGGGTGTCGGCCGGCGCGCCGCTGAAGACTTCGAGCACGCCCGCGCCGTGCTCAAAGGTGATTTGGGCGCTGCCCGCGCCATCGAGGCTGACGGAGTCGTCCAGCGGCTCGCGGCGGGCGGCGCGGCCGAAGACCAGGCTGGCCCCCACCAGGATCAGGAGCGCGGGCCAGAAGTAACTCCACAGGTTGCCGGGCAAGAGGCCTAGATTTTGCAGCAGCAGCAGTACGCCCAGGCCAATGAGCGCCACCGGCCAAAACAGACGTTGGATTATCACCGAGGCCTCCTGTCGCCGCCGCACGGAGAACCCGGCACGACGACGCTATTGTAACGAGAAACAGGCCAGATGCGCAATGCGGGCGGGGGAAGGGAGCATTTCAGTCTGGGGGCCAATTTTGTAAAAGGCTCGGTGGCGGCAACGTCGAGATAGGTGCTCACCGCAAGGGGAGGTTGTGAAAGGTCGTATCTGACCGAAGGAAATTTTTACCAGGGGGTCGGTGGGCAAGCCCACCCTCC
>JBBRZY010000931.1:0-1645 GCA_038252885.1 Anaerolineales bacterium
CGGGGGTTATTGGCCGGCGTCGAAAAGGTTACGAATGTCAGACAACCGTGGCCAGACCAACACGCTATGCTGAAGCAGGGCCGCTTGCCCTCATTGTCGGCCGAACGCCGCGTCGAGGTCCACCGGCAATTGTCCGAGGCCGCCTCCCCCGGCGTTGACTTCTTCATCCTGGTGGTCCTCTCGTGCGCGATTGCGACCTTCGGCCTGATGACGGACTCACCCGCCGTCATCATCGGGGCGATGCTGGTCGCTCCGCTGATGTCACCGATCTTGGGCCTCTCGCTGGCCTCCGTTTCCGGCCAACAGCGCATGTTCGAGCGCGCCGTCGTAGCGCTCATTCAAGGGGCTGGCCTGGCGGTATTGCTGTCGGCGGGGTTGGGCTGGCTCGGGCGAGTTCTGCCGTTTGATGTGCTGGTCGATCTGCCGCGCGAGCTGCTGGCCCGGACGCATCCCAACCCGTTTGATCTAGGGGTCGCCTTGGCCGGCGGCGCGGCCGCCTCATACTGCCTGGCCCAGCCGCGCCTATCAGCGGCCCTGCCGGGGGTTGCCATTGCCACGGCGCTCATGCCGCCGCTGTGTGTGGTCGGTCTGGGTCTGTCGCTGGGCCGGGTCGACGTGTGGCAGGGCGCCCTACTACTGTTCCTCACGAACTGGGCCGCCATCAGCTTTGCCGGGGTCGCGGTCTTTCTGCTCTTGGGATTTCGTCCGTTACCGGCCGGAGTGCGCTCGCTCGGCTTGCCGCGTGAAGTGCTCATTTCGGCTGGTTTGGTGCTGCTGGTAACGGTGCCGTTAGTGGGCTCCACCCTCCGCTTTGTGGATCAGGCCCGCCGCCAACGCGCCATTCAAGCCGTCATTGCCGACGAGGTCAGCCAGCGGCTGATTGCGCAATTGGTCAGCGCCGAGGTAACCGACAGCGCCGAGGGGCTGCAGTTGGATATTACCGTCCGCACGGGCCAGCCGCCGGGTTACGCTGCGGTGGTCGCTCTGCAAACGGCCCTGGCCGGCCATTTACAGCGGCCGGTCACGCTGCAATTGATCATTGTGCCTATTACGCGGCTTGACCCACTGATTCCGCCGACGCCAACGTCTACAGCTACTCCTGGGCCGAGTGCTACCCCCTCCGTCACGTCTACCGCCACTCCCACGCGCACGCCGATCACTCCAACGGCCACTGATACGGTCACGCCGACCCCAACGCCGACCGTCACCCACACCCCTACGCCCACGCCGACCGCCTCGCCGGTGCCGGCCGTGATCGTGAATTCCGGCGGGCTGGGGGTCGCGCTGCGCGCCGCCCCCGATGGCCGCATTATCGGCTTCCTCGCCGAAGGGGCCGTGGTGCAGGTGCTTTACCAGCGCGCAACGTCGTCCGGCGGGCTGTGGCTTGAGATCATCGACGCTCAAGGCCGGGTGGGTTGGCTGCCCGTGCGCTATTTGGCGGTGGCGCCCTAAACTAATTTTCACGCCGGCCGCGCCTTGCTCCCTGGCCTCCGGCGCGGCCCCCGGCATGGGCAGCCCCGGGCATTGGTGTCTGACTACTGGTGGGGGAAGTTCATGACCAGCTTCGAGGCCGTCACCTTAACGGGATCAATCTCCGCCATCGCGCGAATGGTGTTAGCGGTGTAGTCCCCTGCTACTGTGACCC
>JBBRZY010000932.1:0-1643 GCA_038252885.1 Anaerolineales bacterium
CTTCCAGCGCGTACACCGGCGGCTGGCCGCCCAGTTGGTAGCCGAGTGTCGTCAGCAGCCCGTGGGTCGAGGCCACCGGCGCGCGGCCGGTGTTGAGCAGCATAAAGCAGCCCGTGCCATAAGTGTTCTTGGCCTCGCCCGGCGCAAAGCAGGTCTGCCCGAACAAAGCCGCCTGCTGGTCGCCCAAGTCGCCCGCCACCGCCAGGCCCGCCAGCGCGCCGCCCACCACCTCGCCATACACCTCGCTCGACGCGTGGATCGTGGGCAGCACCGCGCGCGGCACGTTCAGCGCAGCCAACAACTCGTCGTCCCAGGCCAGCGTGTGCAGGTTCATCATCAGCGTGCGGCTGGCGTTGGTCACATCCGTCAGATGCCGCCCGCCGTTCACGCCGCCGGTCAAATTCCAGATCAGCCACGTGTCAATCGTGCCAAAGCACAACTCACCGGCCTCAGCGCGGGCGCGCGCCCCCGGCACGTTATCCAGCAGCCAGCGCAGCTTAGGCCCAGAGAAATACGTCGCCAACGGCAGCCCGGTCTGCGCCCGAAAGCGGTCTTGCCCGCCCTCGGCCGCCAGCGCCGCGCACAACTCGGCCGTGCGCGTGTCTTGCCACACCAGCGCGTTGTAGATCGGGCGGCCCGTGGCGCGCTCCCACACCACCGTCGTCTCGCGCTGGTTGGTCAGCCCCAGCGCCGCGATTTCTTTCACAGCCACGCCCTGCCCCAGCGCCTCGCTCATGACGCCCTGCGCGGCCGCCCAAATCTCCAGCGGGTCGTGCTCCACCCAGCCCGCCTGCGGAAAAATCTGCCGATGCTCGCGTTGGGCGCGGGCCTGCACCCGGCCGGCCTCGTCAAAGACCATGCAGCGCGTCGAGGTCGTGCCCTGGTCAAGCGCCAGCAGCCGCATCGTTAAACGCTCGTGCCCAGCATCAAGATCATGTCGCTGTCGGTGCTGGCCTGCCGCAGCTTGCGCACCGGGGCATACTCCGGCGCGTCCAGAAAGGCCCGCGCCGCCTCCGCCTCCGGGAACTCCAAGACCACCAGCCGCTCCGGCTGCCAGTCGCCCTCGATCAACTCCACCGGCCCGCCGCGCACCAGATAGCGCCCGCCATACTTCGCTACCAGCGGCGGCGCTTGCAGCTTGTATTGCTCATACCCAACCGGGTCGGTGACTTTGATGTTGACGATGATGTAAGCAGGCATTGTTTGCTCCTGATGGTGATGACAATGTTATATATCGAAACGAGCGCCAAGATGTAGCCGGCGTGAGGACTCATGCGCCTCAAGGCTTATGCAGCCGCCTGTCGCCCTAAGGCAACCAACCCTCCGCCGTCTCCACTTAACTTTGTGAAAATTCGTGTAATTCGTGGCCAAAGGTTTTCCGACCTCCGGCCCGCCCAGGTCAGCTCGGCAGCCTCTCCCACGCCACCGCATCGCACGGCCCCAGGTGCACCCAGCGCGCCAGCCCCGTATCGAGGTCAAGCACCCGCAGCCCGGCCGACCCGGCCAGCGCCAGCCGGTGGCCTACGCCCCCGCCCCGGCGCGCCACCCCCCGGCCCAAGACTCTCCGCCGCCTCCGCTTCCGTGTCGGCCGGCGCGTCCTCCATCGTCCAGTCAATTTCCGGCGTAGCCATCGCCGCCAATTA
>JBBRZY010000933.1:0-1633 GCA_038252885.1 Anaerolineales bacterium
CAGGTCGCGCTCGCGCAGGGCGTCGAGCAACTGGGCGGTGGGGTCGCCCTCGTCGGAGAAGGTGAGGCCGAGTGCTTCGCCCATCGCCGCCACGAGGATGTCGGGCGTGGGGCGGGTGGCGAGCGGCACGAAGTAGATGGGCTGTTGGGTGCGCACGCCGTAGTGGGCGGCGGCTTGCAGGGCGAGGCGGGTCTTGCCGCTGCCGCCGGGGCCAAAGACGGTGACCAGCCGGCAGGCCGGGTCGGCCAGGCGCTCGGAGAGACGGGCCAGCTCCTCGACGCGGCCGAGCAGGGGCGTGGTTTGGGCGGGCAGGTGCGAGGTGCGATGGGTTTGCGGGGCGCGGCCGCCGGCGGCGACCGCGTCGGCGATGAGGCGGGCGCGCGGGGCGGCGCTGTTGGCGACGGGCGGCTGCATCTGGCCGGCGCGCACGGCCTCGTATAGGCGCGTGGTCTCCGGTTCGGGGGCGGCCCCTAACTCGGTTTCGAGCAGGCGGCGGCATTCGAGGTAGGCGCGCTGGGCGGCGGCGGTCTGCCCGGCCCAGGCGTAGAGCTTGATGAGCATACGTTGGGCCGGCTCGTGGAGCGGGTCGAGCGCCACCCAGCGGCGGGCGGGCTCGAGCGCGGCACGGTAGTCGGCCTCGGCGGCGTAGCCATGGGTGAGGGCTTCGAGCGCTTCGGCCAACTCGCGGCGCAGGGCTTCGGACTGTTGAAACTGCCACTCGTCGAAGTCGGGGCTGTCGCGCAGGCTGAAGCCGGCCATGAAGTCGCCGCGATAGAGCGCGGCGGCGTCGGACAGGATGGCCAGGCACTCGCCGCAGGGCGGCTGGCCGGCCGGGTGGTTGGCGGTGATGGCGGTGAGGCTGGCGCGCAAGCCGACGACATCGGCCCAGAGCCCGGTGGGGCGCACGGCGATGGCCTCGCGCTGGACGTCGATGGCGGAGGCGCCAAGGGCGGTGTTGAGGACTGAGAGCGTGCGGCGCAGGGCGGCGCGGGCTTCGCTGGCGTTGGCCTCGGGCCAGAGCAGGGCGGCCAGCGCGTCACGCGGCTGGGGCTGGCCGGTGACGGTGAGATAGGCCAACAGGGCCAGCGCTTTGCGGCGTTCGAGCGGCACGGCCTGGCCGCCCAGATCGAGGTGGGGCGCGCCGAGCAGGTAGAGCCGCAAGGCCGGAATCTCGGCCGTTTCGGGGGGCAGCATGGGGCTATTGTACCTCGCGGCGCGTCCCAAAACGTCCCAGTGGAGTGGGACGGTGGGGAGCACCCGGACGCAACGCTTTTGAGACGCTTGTTCTATAGACTAGCGGTATAGGATCAGAAAAGTTGGCGGCGCGGTGGACGCGCCCTGGTGGAAAGGAAGCCCGACGATGACGCCCCATAACGAGCACATCATGTTGGAGTTGGCCCGGACGGAGCAGCGCGAGCACAGCCGCGCGGCTGAGGCCTTGAGCCGCGTGGCCGGGTTTGGCCCGCGCCGGCGGGTGACAGTGGCCGCGCTAGTGGGCGTCGGTGGGGTGCTGCTGGTCGCGGCCATTATGCTGATGGCCGCGCTAACCTAGGTTGCAACCCGGCTGGCCCCCAATCAGCCAGCCGGTCGGGTCGCAGCGGGGCTGGCACCCGGCTGCGGCGGTAGGGCCGGC
>JBBRZY010000934.1:0-1607 GCA_038252885.1 Anaerolineales bacterium
AGCCCTTCACCGCCATCGTGGACTTCGCGCACACGCCCAACGCGCTGCGCCGCGCCCTGCTGACGGCCCGCCAACTGGCGCCCACCGGCCGGCTGATTGCGGTATTTGGCTCGGCCGGCCTACGTGATGTGGAGAAGCGCCGGTTGATGGCCGCCACCGCCGCTGAGTTGGCCGACCTGACGATCCTGACGGCCGAAGACCCGCGCACCGAATCGCTGGCCGACATCTTAGAGATGATGGCCGGCGCGGCGCGGATGCAGGGCGGGGTGGAGGGCCAGAGCTTCTTTCGCGTGCCCGACCGGGGCGCGGCGCTGCGGCTGGCAGTGAACCTGGCCCAGCCCGGCGACCTGGTGCTGGCCTGCGGCAAGGGCCACGAGCAGTCGATGGCGTTCGGCACGACCGAGTACGCCTGGGACGACCGCACCGCTCTGCGCGCCGCCCTGGCCGAGCGCCTGGGCCAGCCCGGTCCCGCCATGCCCTACCTGCCGACGCAGACGCCCTAGTTTGGCGCTGCTTTAGCGCCTTCACCTTTTTCTCTTTCTTTGTCTCTTTTCTCTCCCGACCGTACTCGGCCGGGTCTCATGTTAGAATTCGCCCGAACCCGCGACAGGTAACCCGGTGGCAGTCGATCTTGGCCTAGTGATTCTCAATTGGAATACGCGCGACTTGCTGCGGGAGTGTTTGCGTTCGGTCTTCGCCGCGCAGGGGCCGGTGAGTTACACCGTGTGCGTGGTCGACAACGCCTCAGCCGACGGCTCGGCGGCGATGGTGCGGGCCGAGTTCCCGCAGGCGCAGGTGGTCGCCAGCCCGGTCAACGGCGGCTACGCGGCCGGCAACAACCTGGGGCTGCGCGCGCTGGGCTTCGGCCCCGGCCAGGACGACGGCCCGGCCTACGCGCTGCTGCTTAACCCAGACACGGTGGTGCCGCCCACCGCCCTGGCCGACATGCTGGCCTACATGGCCGCCCACCCGCGCTGAGGGGCGGCCGGCCCCAAGCTGGTGCTGCCCAACGGCGAGCTCGACCTGGCCTGCCGCCGCAGCCTTGAATTTGACGCCTTCATCTATCGTATGCTCGGCCTCAGCCGCCTCTTCCCGCGCAGCCGCCGCTTCGGCGCCTACATCCTGACCTACCTCAGCCCCGACGTCGAAACTGAGGTCGGCGCGGTGGTGGGCGCGTTTATGCTGGTGCGGCGCGCGGCCATCAGCCAGGCCGGCCTGCTGGACGAAGCCTTCTTTATGTACGGCGAAGACCTCGACTGGGCCATGGCGATCCACCGGGCCGGGTGGCAGGTGCGCTACAACCCGGCCGTGACAGTGCTGCACGTGAAGCGCGCCGCCAGCCGCCAGAGCCACAAGGCCCAAATCGCCTTCCACGAGGCCATGCTGTACTTCTACCGCAAGCACTATGCCGCCACCACGCCGGCCGGGCTAGGCGCATTGGTGGTGGCCGGCATCTGGCTCAACCTGCAATGGACCAAGCTGCGCGAGCGCTTCACCCGCCGCGCCGCCGCGCCCCAGGCCGCTTAGCCGCGCCCCCCACCTGCATGGATGCCCGCCGCTTTCGCACCCTGTTCTCCTTCCTGCTGCTCCTCAGCGATGCGCTGGCG
>JBBRZY010000935.1:0-1603 GCA_038252885.1 Anaerolineales bacterium
CGCCGGGGGCCAGGTCGCCCAGGGCAAGCGGGCCGATGGCGGTGCGGACGAGGCGCAGGGTGGGCAGGCCGACGGCGGCAGTCATGCGGCGCAGTTGGCGCTTCTTGCCCTCCCGCAGCACCACGCGCAGCCAAGCGGTGGGGTGATAGCCGCGCACGGGCACGGGCCGGGGCGGCAGGCCGGGGTCGGCCACCACCTCGGCTTCGGCCGGGCGCACGCGCTCGCCGCGCAGCACCACGCCCTCGCGCAACTGCGCTAACGCGTCGGGCGGGAGCGCGCCGTTGACCAATTCGACCTGCACATAGTAAGTCTTGGGGTGCTCGTAGTGCGGGTCGGTCATCAGGTAGCTAAGCTGGCCGTCGTCGGTCAGCAGCAGCAGACCCTCGCTGTCGTAGTCCAGGCGGCCGGCGGCATAGACGCCCGGCACCGGCACCAACTCGGCCAGGGTGGCGCGGCCTTCGGTATCCACGAAGTTGGAGAGGACGTTGTAGGGCTTGTTGAGGAGCAGGTAGCGGGCCATGCCGCCATTGTAGTCGGTTGTGGACGTGAGCGCCTCGCGGGCGCAAAGCGGCGCGGCGGTCAGGGCGGCTGGCGTAGCGGTCGGAAGCGCACGCCAGGGACGCGAGAGAAAGCGGCCGGCAAGAAAGCGGTGTCCTATACAGGGGGCCGCTGTTGTTTGCAACCAGCCTGAAATCGAGTGGCCGTTACATGCAGGGGAACATCGAGCACGACTGGCACTTGCGCTCGGAGGCGACCAGGCGCGACATCAGGGCGTCGATCGGCAAGTCAGGCGCGCCGAGGTTGATGATGCCGTGGCAGCAGCTATGGATGCCGTAGGTGGTCAGGCTAAGGTAGTTGTCCACCGCCTCGGGGTCTTCGTCTAGCTCGTAGCGGTTCTCGTATTTAGTGGCCAGGATTTCGAGAGCGTCTGGGCGGGCGATGGCGCGGTTGTCGTCAATCAGCCCCTGGTGGATGGCCTGGGCTTTGCGGCGCACGCCCTTCAGCTCGCGGTTGGTGTAGGGCGCGCCGATGGCCAGACGCACGCGCGGGCCGATCTTCTCGATTAGCTCGGCGTTGAACTCATCGAGCGAGTGGATGTTGTCGAGCGTGAGCAGCATGCGCACCTGCACCGAGCGCGCGCCGCGGTCGAAGGCCTCGCGGCAGAAGCCAATGGTGCGGTCATAAGTGTTCTGGCCGCGGTGCCACTCGTGAAATTCCTTCAAGCCGTCAATCGAGACGCAGAAGTCGAGGCGCTCAAGCGCGGTGAACTCGCGCAGGCGGCGTACAGTGCCGTTGGTCTGGATGGTTTGGGTCAGGCGCGCTTCGGGGTACTCGGCCAACAGGGTGTTGACCATGGCCGGGAACTCGCGGTGCAGAAAGACCTCGCCGGTGCCGCACCAGTAGAGCCAGACCTGCTGGGCGCTGGCGTCGACGAAGCGGCGGGTGAAGTCGAGCACGGTGTCCTGATCGACGAGGCGGCGGTTGGGGCCATTGACGACGTTGGTGTAGCACATCTTGCAGGCCAGGTTGCACGACGAGATCGGCTCAACATAGAGGCTCTCGCGCACGAGGCGGATGGGTTTCTGCACGGTGCCGGGCAGAC
>JBBRZY010000936.1:0-1594 GCA_038252885.1 Anaerolineales bacterium
GGGCGACCCAGCCGGCACTGAGTGGAAGGTCGTCTCGGACCGCCAGCCCACCGAGGCCGAATGGGCGGCCCTGCGCTTCGCCTGGCGCGCCTGCCAGCATTCCAAGTCGAACGCCATTGTTCTGGTGCAGGGTGAGGCCACCGTCGGCATCGGCAGCGGCCAGCCCAACCGCGTAGATTGCGTATCAATCGCCGTCGAGCGCGCCGGGGCCAAGGCCGCCGGCTCAGTCATGGCCTCCGATGCCTTCTTCCCCTTCCCCGACTCGGTCACCACCGCGGTCGCCGCCGGCGTCACCGCCATCGTCCATCCCGGCGGCTCAGTCCGCGACAGCGAGTCGCTGGCCGCCGCCAATGCCGCCGGCGTGGCGCTGGTCGAAACCGGCGTGCGCCACTTCCGCCACTAGGCCCAAACATGCCGACTTATCGCGTTCGCGTCACCAAAGACTACCTCGGCTTCTCCTCCGGCCACTTCATCACTTACGACGGTGACCAGTGCGAGCCGCTGCACGGTCACAACTACTACGCCGCCGTCATGGTCGAAGGCGATCTTGACAGCAACGCCTACGTCTTCAACTTCGTGATTCTCAAGAAAGCGCTGCGCGCCATCTGCGACCGGCTCGACCATCGTATGCTGCTGCCGACTCGCAATCCTCAGATCACGGTCGCGCCGAGCGCGGTGGCCTATACCGTCCGCGCCGCCCACAAGACCTACGTCTTCCCGCGCGAGGACGTCGTGCAGTTGCCAATCCCCAACACCACTTCCGAATGCCTGTCGCGCTGGATCGCTGAGCAGCTCATCGCCGACCTCGCCGCCGCCGGCCACAACCTCGGCGGCTTGCGCGCTGTGGAGGTCGAGGTCGAAGAGACCATCGGCCAGCGCGCCTTCTGCCGGATTGACCTGCCGCTGGCCTAGCCCGCCCACAACCCTTTATGCCGCTGCGCGAGGCCAACTACTGGCTCGACACCGTGGACATGCCGCTGCTCGATTGGCAGCGACCGCTGCCCGCTGCCTGCGACGTGGCCGTGATCGGCGCGGGCTTCACCGGCCTCTCAGCGGCGCGGGCGCTGGCCAAGCGCGGCGCAAACGTCGTGGTGTTGGAGGCCGAGTCAGTCGGGTGGGGGGCTAGCTCGCGCAACGGCGGCATGGTGCTCACCGGCCTCAAAGTCGGGGCCTCCGAGCTAGTCCAGCGCTATGGCCGCGACCTGGCCCGCCGCTTGTTCGCCGCCTCGCTGGCCGCCATCAACTGCGTCGAGACCCTCGTGGCCGACGAGCACATCGCCTGCAACTTTGCCCGCGCCGGCCACCTGGAAGTCGCCGCCAAGCCTGCCCATTACAGCGCCTTTGAGAAGGCCGCCGAAGCCATGCAGCGCCAGTTCGGCCACGTCGCCCGCTTGATCCCCGCTGCCGACCTCCCGGCCGAGATCGGCTCGGAGGTCTACCACGGAGGCCTGGTGGATGACCTCAGCGCTGGCCTCAACCCCGCCCGCTTCGTCGCTGGCCTGGCGCAAGCCGCCGAAAACGCCGGCGCGCAGCTCTTCGAGCAGGCCCGCGTCACGCGCCTGGAGCGCGCCGGCGCGGGCTATCAACTCACCAC
>JBBRZY010000937.1:0-1591 GCA_038252885.1 Anaerolineales bacterium
GGCCGCCGCGACGGGCTGGGGGTTAGCGCATTACGCTTAGGCGGTGGCGGCGTACTGGCGCTCGCCGTAGGGGTAGTCGGCGGGCGGGTTGATGATCGTGGCCCCAGCCTGCTGCGCCACGGCGTAATGCGCCTCCACGGCGGGCACGCGCACCAGCAGGCCACCGCCGCGCGCACGTCGCGGTAGGCCAACTCGGGGATCACGGCGCTGGCCGGCATCGAACGGTTCGGGCCGGCGGCGGCGGACGCATGGGGTTGACTCCGAAGCGTGTCAGGCCGGCTGAAACAACTCAATGGGATTACCGGACGGGTCTTCGATCAGAATCTGCTGGCCGCCCGGCCCGGTGACGATCTCGTTGCGGAAGGTGACGCCGGCCGCGCGCAAAGCCGCGACCAGCGCGCCCAGGTCGTCCACTTCCAGCACTAGCCGGTTCCAGCCGCCCGGTTCGGGCCGGCGGCCGTCGGGCATGGCGCGCGCGGCCGACGACTGCGGGCCGCTCAGCCACAATTGGAGGTCGTCGCGCACCACCAGGGCGAAGGCCGGCCCCATTTGCTGCTCGAGCGTGAAGCCCAGGTGGGTGGTGTAGAACGCCAGCGCCGGCTCGACGGCGTGAACGAGATAGCGGATGACAGCCATTAGCACTCCTATGCGGGTGGGCGGCGCGTGGGCACCGGCTCTAAAATTTTGCGGCGCTCGGGCGTCAGGCGCGCCAGCAACTCGGGCGAATAGCGGTAGCCGTAGCGGGTGTTGCCCCACAGCGGCCCATAGCGAAAGATCACCACCCGGCGCTCGCCCGAGTTGGTGCGGGTGGACGCGCCGTGCGACATCGCATCCACAAACAACAGGGCGTCGCCGCGCTGCAGGTGGACCTCGATTGCACCCTCGACCGCGTCAATCTTTTGCGTCTCATCCCAGCCAGCCTTCACGCCGGGGTGAATCAGGTTGGCCTTGTGGCTGCCAGGGATGACCATGGTGCCGCCGTCGCCGGGGCCGATGTCGGTCAGCGCCAGGATCATGTTGACCTGGCCGCAGCGGAAGTGCTGGTTAACGAAGTGGTACTGGCCGCGGATGACGCCGTCTTCGGCGCCGGTGTGGAAGGGGAAGTAGCCGCCCGCCCGCCGGATGGAGGCGAAGCACTCGTCAATGAACAAGCCTTCGACGTAGGAGTCTTTTTCGCCGCAGTAGCGCAGCAGGCGCTCCTTCCAGGCGGGGTTGTCAATCAGCGCCTCGAACGGCGCGCCAGCCTCGACGATATTTTGCAGCTCGATGCCGGCGTTGCCGTTGTTGTCAAAGCGCTGGACGTTGCCGCGCCAGTCGAGGTACTGCAGGTCGAGGTAGGTGTCGAGCGTTTGGTTGAGCTGATCGACCAGCTCTGGCGCGACGGCGTGCTTGATGATGATGAAGCCGCGCAGGTCAAACAGGTAGTCTTGGAGATCGAATGTGGGTGGCATTGGGTCTCGGCCTCGGTCTCAATAGGCGAAGGGTGTCGCTGTAATGCCAGCATAATATCGCAAATTCGAGCGGGCTTCCACCCTGGGAGCATTTCAGACTGGGGGCGAGGTGGAAAAAGACTAGGTAGCCGGCAACGTCA
>JBBRZY010000938.1:0-1587 GCA_038252885.1 Anaerolineales bacterium
AAGTTGTCTTCCACGGCAAGCGCGTCCGCATCCACGCGCCGCGCACGGCTATCCAGTTGGGCATCGGCTACCTGCCCGAGGACCGCGACGCCGACGGCCTCTGCCTCAACCTGCCCGTCAAAGACAACGTGTCGCTCGTCTATCTGGCCAAGCTGCGCTCGATCTTTTTCAGCAGGGCCACGGAAAAGCGGCTGGCGGGCGACCTCGTCAAGTCCATCGGCGTGCGCACCGCGGGGCTGGGCCAGCAGGTCAAGTACCTGAGCGGCGGCAACAAGCAGAAGGTGGTCTTTGGCAAGTGGCTGACGGCGAACTGCAACCTGCTAATTTTGGACGAGCCAACGATTGGCATCGACGTGGGCGCGCGCGGCGAAATCTATCAACTTATCCGCAGCTTCGTGAGCGAGCCCGACCACGCCGTCATTTTCGTCTCCAGCGATATGACCGAGGTGCATGATGTCTGCGACCGCATCCTGGTGATGTCGGGCGGGCGCATGGTGGCCGAGCTGGACCCGAAGATAACCTCAAAGCAGGAAATCATGCAGTACGCGCTCTCGGCCGTGGCTGTTTGAAAGCCAAACACGACGCAGAGGCGCGCCAGATTGTTCGTAGCGGCGGCTTCAGCCGCAGTACTCGAGAACGCGACGCGATCCATGCCTCCGGTGGCTTCAGCCGCCGCTACGAGATGACAAGCTACACTGTGGGAGAATGGCGCCATGAGTCAGTTGGGTGATCAGTTGGGGATGAGCAATAAGTTGGCTACACCCACGCCGCCCCAAACCGAACCGCCGGGCGGGCCACCGGTCGCCACGCAGCCGGCCGGTCGCTCGGGCGTGGGAGCACTGCTGGGCAATCAGGGCATCACAATGTTCGTGATCCTGATCCTGATGTGGGTGGTGCTCGCCTTCCTGTCGCCCTATTTCTTTACAGTCGACAACATCTTCGAGATTACGCTGCAAACGGCCGTCATCGCGCTGATTGCCGCGGGTTCGACGCTGGTCATCATATCGGGCGGGATTGACCTCTCGGTGGGCTCGGTATTTGCGGCCTCGGCCGTGGTGGGCGGCATCGTTTTCACGAGCACGGGTAACCTCTTCCTGGCGCTGACCACGACGCTGGGCATGGGCGCCCTCTTCGGCCTTGCCAATGGCCTGCTGATTACGCGCATTGGCGTGCCCCCCTTCATTGCCACGCTGGGGATGATGGGCATTGCCCGCGGCCTCGCGCTCATCATCTCTAAAGGCATACCGATTTATGGGCTGGATGAGCGCTTTCGCTGGATTGGCCAGGGTAAGGTCTTTGACGTTATCCCTGTGCCCACGCTGATTGTGATTGCGGTCTACGCCTTCTTCTACGTGGTGATGAACTACACGCGCTTTGGGCGCTTTGTCTACTCCATTGGCAGCAACAGCGAGGCGGCGCGCCTATCCGGCATCAACGTTTCGCTGGTGATTGTGGGTATCTACACCATTGCCGGCCTGATGAGCGGCATGGCTTCGATCATTGAGGCGGGGCGCCTCGCCACCGTGCAGCCCGCCGGCGGCAACGGCTACGAATTGCTGGCGATTGGCGCGGTGCTCATCGGCGGCG
>JBBRZY010000939.1:0-1578 GCA_038252885.1 Anaerolineales bacterium
AATGCTCCAGGCCCAACACAGATCGATGTACAAGTTGGGCGAGTTCTTGGCCAGCGCCACCAGCTCATCGGTGTAGGGGTAGGCCGTGTGCATGAGCACAAAACGGGCTTGCGGGAAGTTCGCCAGCAGTTCCCATAGGTGGCCGGCACGGATGCGGTTGATGGGGAAGCGGCCGGCCCCGGCCAGGGTGCCAGTGTGGATTTTGAAGGGCAGGTCGTACTCAATGCCTAGCTCTACGCCGCGCGCCCAGCACCAGTCGCCCAGGCACAGCTTGTCGGCCTCGCTCAGGGCGGGGCCGGCGCTCAGGTAGTTGGCCAGCGCGGCGGCCGCGTCGGCGTCGGAGCGCGGGTGCCATTCGAGCGTGCGCTCGTAGGCGTGCTGGGCCTTGATGGCAATGGCGGCCCGGCCGTACTTATCCAACAGGCCGCGCATAGCGGCCCGCAGCGTGTCGAGGCTGTCGACCTGCACGCCGGTTTCCTGCGCCAGCGCCGCCAAGTCGGGCGTGCCATTGCAGAAGCTCCACCACGACAAGTCGTAGAAGAAGAAGTCCGGCCCGGACGCATCCACCAGGCACGGCCAGCAGAAGTCGTCCACCTGCACGTGGTCGAGGTTGGCGCGCTGGCGCAGCAGCCGCAACCGCTCGCCGGGTTGGCGCAGTTGGGCGTGCAGCGGCTGGGCGGCTTCGACGCCCTCCGGCGTGAGTTCGTCCAGGTCATACACCTCGCGCGCGATCAGCCGCACGGCCTCACCGTAACCCGTGCCTTGCACCGCCTGCCAGGCGTCCCAGATGCCGGCCACCCGCCCGCGCACATCGGGGTTCGTGGTGTCGCGCAGCGCCGCCAGCGCCTCCGGCGACGCCCCGGCCGTGATTAGGTCCGTCTGAATGTAATTGTCGAACAGGCCCTGGACGATGTCCGGCCCATGCTCGACATAGTCGGCTTCTTTGCGCAGATGCTCGTGGGTATCAACCAACGGGGTCTGCTGAATGTGTTGGGCTAGGTCAGTGGGCATGGTTATCTTTCCGGGGTCTCGGTCGCGGTATCTGCTTGGCGCTGCTGCCCGAAGGCGTCAAAACGCGCCTGCACGTCGGCCAGGAAGGCCGGGACGGCGGGTGGGTCGATCAGGCGCACGGCATTGCGCACTTCGTAAGCCACGTTGCGCGTAAAACTGAAGCTCCAGCGGTCGGTGAGCTCGGCGACGGGCACGAGAAAAGCCAGCACATCGGCGTCGCTGGCGGCCGCGCCACGTGGGCGGGCTAGGGTCATGAAGTTGGCCGCCAGGATGGCTAGCGCACCGCGGCCCATGATCGGCGCGGTGACCGGCGCGAGCACCGGCGAGCCGGTGCTGGAGAGCGGCACGCTGATCTCCAGCGGGCCGCATTCAAACAGGGCGTAGATGTTGAGCACCGGGTCCAACATCAGCACGAGCGGGCCGTACATCACCGTCGCCTGGTCTAGGGCCGCGGCGGCGGTGGGCAGGGTGGCGGGCGCGGAAAAGCTATTCCGCCCAGCCGGGATCAGCCGGAGGGCTGGCTCCCACTCGATGTCCAGCGTGTCATCCGCCGCCCACGTGCGCCGC
>JBBRZY010000940.1:0-1550 GCA_038252885.1 Anaerolineales bacterium
CACCACTAGGCGCATGGTCTGGTCGCCTACCTGATGAGCTTTGTCGCCATCTGGTGGGCCTGGATGAACTTCACCTGGTTCGCCAGTGCCTACGACACTGATGATCCCACCTACCGGCTGTGGACGATGGTGCAGATGGTCGGTGTGTTAATCTTGGCCTCAGGCGTGCCCAAGATCACGCAAGGCGACTTCACAACATTGACGATTGGTTACGCTGTGATGCGCATCGGCCTGTTGGCAATGTGGCTCCGCGCCGCGCGCGAGCACCCCGAGCGGCGCCGCACCGCGATGCGCAACGCGCTCGGCATAGCCGCTGCGCAGCTGTTGTGGCTAGCCCGTCTGGCCTTGCCGGCCCCGTGGTCGCTGCCGAGTTTCTTGTTGCTCATAGTGCTTGAGCTGGCCATTCCGTTGTGGGCCTCAAAGGCCGGCCACACGCCGTGGCATGCCCACCACATCGCCGAGCGCTACGGCCTGTTCACGATCATCGTGCTCGGCGAGTGCGTACTCGGCGCCACAAATGCAGTGGCCGGCGTCATCGGCGCTCATGGCTGGTCGTTCGACGTGGCGCTGGTGGGCTTAGGCGCGGCTAGCCTGGTGCTGGCCTTATGGTGGGTGTACTTTCTGGTGCCCAATGCCGATGCCCTGCATCACCACCGCGAACGGGCCTTCAACTGGGGCTACGGGCACTTCGCTGTCTTCAGCTCGCTGGCGGCGCTGGGCGCCTTTCTCGAAGTGGTGGCCGATCAGCTAACAGTAGCCGCTGGCGCAAACGCCGCTGTTGGCGAATCAGCACTTGCGGTCCCGCCGACCTTGGCGATTGGCCTCGTGGCGGCTGCGGTGGGCGTCTATTTGCTGACGCTGTGGTGGCTGCATCGCCATATTGTGCGCGGCCAGGCGCAACTGGGCTGGGCATGGGGTGCTGCGCTGGCCATTCTATTGGCTGTCGTGGCGGCGGTGGCTGCCGGTATGCCATTGGCCGGGGCCATTCCGGCCGTGACGCTGGCGCCCGCCTTCATCATCGTGGTCATAGAGAGGGGGCGGCGGACGCGCCCGGACCTTTACAGCGTGCATTGAAGGCGAACGGCGAAACTCCTGCGCACACGGGACGATCAAGTCCTGGATGGGCGCGCCGCACTTCCTAACGACAACCCTGGTGAAGATGAAAACCGAGATGAGCTTGCAGGTGCTGGCCTACAATCTGAAGCGAATCATCGTCATCTTCGGCGTCAGACCGCTGATCCGGGTAGCTGTGCGGTCATCACGCCTGCGGCATTAATCCGTAAAGGCGTTGGCAAAAAATTCCGTTTGTCGCGAGTGGCTATCCATAGCTGAGGGCCTGCGTGTATGATTTGCCGAGTATCAGGCTTGGCCAGCATGGCCGCCATGATGGCCTCACAAGCCGGCGCCCAAACAGCCACCACGCAGTCAGACGTCGAGATATTCGAGCTCGCCTATATCGCCAGGTTCAACCCTTCGACAGCGGAAGACATGGTGCGTCAACTGCCGGGATTTGCGGTTGATGAGGGTGATAGGGTTCGTGGGTTTCTCTC
>JBBRZY010000941.1:0-1548 GCA_038252885.1 Anaerolineales bacterium
AGCGACGGCGGCGGCGTGACGCCCGGCCGCACCGAGAACGCCAGCCCATGCGCCTGCCCGTCGCCATGATAAGGGTCTTGCCCCAGGATCAGCACCTTGGTGTCGGCATAGCTCGTCAGCGCCAAGGCCGCGAACACCTCGCCCTCCGGCGGGAACACGGTCTGCGCCGCTCGCTCTGCCGCGACGAAGTCTAGCAGGGCCGCGTAGTAGGGCTGGTGCGTCTCCGGCTCCAAAATGCTCTGCCAGCCAGCGGGGATGGAGGGGGTCATCTCACTCGCCCTTGAACACCGGCGCGCGCTTCTCGAGGAACGCCGCCACGCCTTCGTGGTGGTCGGCCGTGCGCCCGGCGATGTCTTGCAACTGCGCCTCGTAGTCCAGCGCCCCGTCCAGCGTGGCCTCGAAGGCGCGGTTCATGGCGCGCTTGGTGAGGCCCAGTGCCTTGGTCGGCGCGGCGGCCAGCTTCACCGCGATCTCACGCACGCTCGCCGCCAACTGCTCGGCTGGGAAGACGCCGTTGACCAGCCCCCAGGCCAGCGCGGTGGGCGCGGTCAGCGGGGCGTTGGTGGCGGCCAACTCGTAGGCGCGGGCATAGCCGATCAGGCGCGGCAGGAAGAAACTGGTGCCCGAATCGGGGGCCAGCCCAATGCCGCTAAAGGCCATGCGAAACTTCGCGCCCTCGGCCGCGTAGCGCAGGTCGCAGGCCAACGCTAACCCCAGCCCCGCGCCCGCCGCCGCCCCATTGATCTGCCCGATCACCGGTTTCTCCAGCGCCCGCAGCCGCGCGATGATGGGGTTGTAGGTCTGCTGCAAGTGCTCGCGGAACGACACCTGCTCGAAGCGCGCCCGCAGCGCCCCCAAATCTTGCCCGGCGCAGAAGCCCTTGCCCGCGCCCGTCAGCACCAGGCAGCGCACGGCCGCGTCGCGCTCGGCCGCCTTCACCGCCTCGGCCACCTCGCGCACCATGTCGTCGTTGAAGGCGTTGAGCACCTCCGGCCGGTTCAGCGTCAGCGTCGCCACGCCGTCGGCGAGGTCGTAGAGGATGGTGGTGTAGGTCATGGAGATACCGGCCTCTCTTGCAATCTAGTCAGGCAACCAGTGTGTAAGTGAACAGGCGGTGAGATTTCTCACCCGCCACAAGGCCGCGTTTATACCACCGGGCTGCGGCGGGTTCGAAATGACATGACAATGTGCGGGCACGTCATCGCCCTCACCCGCATCGCCGCCACCCCATCACCCAATTCGTGTAATTCGTGGCCAAAGTTTTTAAGATTTACCGCTCAGTCGCCTGAACCGCTCGGCCTCTTCCTCCACCAGCTCCAGCGTGCCCTGGATGGTCGGGTCGAGCGGCACCGTGCGGTCGCAGGCGATCAAGCGGCCCGCATACTCGGTCACCGCGCCGGTCGCGTCGTCCACGTCTAAGTCGAGCCGGCCCAGGTAGTCGCCGTAGCAGCCGGCCTGCACAATCAGCGTTGACCCTACTTTCTGCGGCGCGTTCAAAACTGTGTGCGTGTGCCCGCCCACGATCACGCCGATCTCAGGGAAGGCCGC
>JBBRZY010000942.1:0-1538 GCA_038252885.1 Anaerolineales bacterium
ACCAGCACTGACACCGCCGCCAGTGCGGCCACTGTGATAAAGACGCGCACCCGGGCCATGCCGCGATCTTACCATAGGCACTTTGCGCCCGGCATGAGAGCCTGCCTAGTCTCGGCCGATCCTTGCCTCTACCCTAACCCTTCCTTAAACCGCCCACAACCTCTGCCCTTTTTCCTTATTGCTGTGTCTGCCTTCCCCTCCGACTTCTGGCCTCTGTCCTGCGCTCCCCTCCGCCCTCCCCGTCAACCTCCCTCACACGTGCTACACTTACTCCGGTATGAATACGCCCCTCCAACTCAAACGCCGCGTCGGCATCATCGACCTCGGCTCCAACTCGGCCCGCCTCATGGTCGCCCACTTCGTGCCGGGTCAGGCCTACCGCATCACCGATGAGCTTAGCCGCCGCGTGCGCCTCAGCGAAGGCATGCCGGTCGACGGCCGGCTGCGCGCGCCCGCCATCCTGCGCGCCATCCAGGCCATCCGCCTGTTCAAGTCTTTTTGCGACGCCAACGGTGTCAAGCGCATTGTCCCCGTGGCCACCGCCGCCGTGCGCGATGCCACCAACCGCGTCGACTTCCTGCGCCAGTTGCGCGTCTCCACCGGCCTGCGCTTCCGCGTGCTCACCGGGCCAGAGGAGGCCTACTACGGCGTGCTGGGCGTCGTGAATGGCCTCGGCCTGGGTGGCGGCCTGGTCATGGATATCGGCGGTGGCAGCGCCGAGTTCAGCCATGTCGAGCGCAGCCGCTTCAAGCGCGGCGAGACCACTCCCCTCGGCGCGGTCCGCCTGACCGAGATGTTCCTCAACGACGGGGATCACGTGCGCCCGGCCGCCATTGACCGTCTGAACGAATTCATCGCCGACGCGCTCGAAGACTTCGACTGGCTGCGCCTCGGGCCAGACGAGTCCTTCGTCGGGGTCGGCGGCACCGCCCGCGCCCTGGCGCGCATGGACCGGGAGGCGCGCCACTACCCGTTTGGCCTGCTCAACGGCTACGCGCTGACCCGCGCGCGCCTGGCCGGCCTGGTAGAGCGGCTGATCGAGCTGCCCGTCGGCGAGCGCGTGCGCCAGATGCCGGGCCTGCCCAGCGACCGGGCCGACATCATCCTGGCCGGCGCGCTGGTGGCGCAGGGGGCCTTGCGCGCCGCCCGCGCGCCCGCCCTCACCATTTGCGGCCACGGCCTGCGCGAGGGTTTGTTCTTCCAGGAGTTTCTGCCCCAAACCAAACCGCCCGTTATCCGCGACCTGCGCGAGTTCAGCGTACTTAACCTCGGCCGTTTGTACGGCTTCGAGCAGGTCCACGCCGACCACGTCACCCGCCTGGCGCTCTCGCTCTTTGACCAACTGGCCGACCGCCACCACTACGGAACGGAAGAGCGCGATTGCCTGTGGGCCGCCGGCCAACTGCACGACATCGGCACCGTCGTGGACTATTACGACCACCACAAGCACACGGCCTACATCATCCTGAATGCGGGGCTGCCGGGCTACAGCCACCACGACACCGCCCTAATCGCTGCGCTGTGCTTGTATCATCGGC
>JBBRZY010000943.1:0-1493 GCA_038252885.1 Anaerolineales bacterium
CGAAGCCCAGGCCATGGCCCTGTTTGCGCCCAGCGGAGCGCTGGCCCCGCTGGCGCTCGCCGGTGTTCGGCTTCCCCAATTGTACAAACTGGATGAACGTCACCACCTGCTGCTGATGGAAGACCTGGGTCCCTGGCCGAATCTGGGTGAGTGGCTTAAGGCGCCCCATCCGCCCCAGGCGGCCGCCGCGGTCGGAAAATCACTCGGCCAGTTCATAGGCACCCTGCACCGGTTTAGCGCGCATCAGCCGGAACTGGCCCAGCAATTTAATAACCAAAGTATCCAACGCACGCGGCTCGAATTTCAATATCGCAACATTCAGGCCTATGCCCAGCGCGCCGGCTTGCCGGACGCGGAGGCGCTCGGGCGACGTGCCGTCGATTACGGCGAACGACTGCAGCAGCCGGGCCTGAGTCTGGTGATGGGCGACTTGTGGCCGGCCTCGGTACTGGTCACCGATGCGGGCCTGCGCATTTTTGATTGGGAATTGGCGCACTACGGCTTTCCGTCTCAAGATGTTGGCCATCTCGCGGCGCATTTGTGGATGCACACGCACCGGGCGGCCAGCCCGCTGACCGCTTCCAACGCGCGCGCCGTGCTCCAGCACTTCCTGGAAGCCTATCGTGCCGCGACCGCGGCTGAGTTTGAGGCGCTTTTGGGCCTCGCTGGGATTAGCGACAGTGCCATCCATTTTGGCAGCGAGATCCTCACGCGCACGATGGGCGCGTTTCAGCAGGATTATCTATACAGCGGCCTGGCTCCTGAGCATCCGCTGGTTCAAACCGCCGTCCAAACGGCCGCCACCCATATCCGTACACCGCTGGGAACAACTACGTTTGACCCCTTGGGTTGGCGTTCAAGTCTACCCGGCTCCCCAGCTAGCAAAGGACAACTCGATGAAGACGTATGACATTGGTGTGATTGGCGCTGGTTCGGGCGGGTTGGTCGCTGCCTTGACCGCCCAGCGCCGCGGGGCGCGGGTCGCCCTGCTGGAGCGCCACAAAATTGGCGGTGAATGCACGCACTCGGGCTGTGTGCCCAGCAAGGCGTTGATCAGCAGCGCCCGCCTTTACCAGTCGCTCAAGCAGACTGCGCGGCACGGACTGCCAGTGGTGGAAGCCACCGGCTTCGACTTTGCACGGGTGATGGAACACGTGGATGAGGTTGTCCAAGGCATCTATGCCAATGAGCAACCAGCGCATTTCCAAAAGCTGGGGATCGACGTCTACCTCGATCCCGGCGGGGCGGCCTTTCTGAACCAGCATGAAATCCAGATCGGGCCAGAGGTTATCTGGGCCGATCAGACCGTCATTGCAACCGGCTCATCGCCGCGCATGGCGCCCCATGCCAGCGGGTCCGCCCTTGAATTCTTGACCAATCAAAACTTCTGGGAGGTGCGGCAGCTGCCGCGCTCGATCGTGTTTTTGGGCGGCGGCGTCATCTCCGTCGAACTGGGTCAAGCCCTGGCGCGGTTCGGCTCGGCCGTCACCCTC
>JBBRZY010000944.1:0-1492 GCA_038252885.1 Anaerolineales bacterium
ACCTGGGCTACGTCTTCCCAGCCGACCCAGCCGGCCAGCTGACGCGCATACTCGTCGCGCAGCGTGGGGTCTTTGATCTTGGCGACCATCGGCACGCACTGCCGCAGTGCGCTGACCCGACCCTCGGCGCTTTCGAGGTTGTGCTCGCCCAGCGTGGTGCGGATGGCGAACTCGAACAGCGGCGTGCGCCGGGCCACCAGGTCGCGCAAGTCGGGCTCGACCGAGCGCAAGCCCAGCACGGTGTTGATCAGGATGGGGAAGAAGACGATCAGCGCGCAGATGAGGACTTTGGAGCGCAGCCCGACGCCGAACCACAGCACCAGCAGCGGCGCCAGCGCCACGATGGGCATGGCCTGCGAGGCCACGATGTAGGGCATGAGCACGCGCTCAAGCGTGGCCGACTTGGCCACCAGGTAGCCGAGCGTGGTCGCCACCACCAGCCCCAGCGCCAACCCGGCCAGCACTTCGCCCAGGGTGATGCCGGTGTGGCGCAGCAACCGGCCGTCAGCCAACAGCTCCAGCAGGCGGCGGGCCACCGCGCCCGGCCCCGGCAGAATGAAGGCCGGCAGCCCGCTCAGGCGTGCGGCCAGGTCCCAGACCACCAACCCGGCCACGAGCGACAGGGGCGCGACCAACCCCAGCCAGCGGCGGCGGGCAGGTGGGCGGGCCAGGTCAGTTTGCGAACGCACAGCAGCCATTAAACACAATACCCCGTAGTCAGATCGGCTTCGGGGTAGAGTCAGTGACCACAGCGGACGGCGCGTACGGCTAAAAGCGCCGGCCACCCTGCCTGCTGGGTCGGGCGAAATTAAAACCCCGCTAACCGAGACAAGCGACATCTCGGCGAACGGGGCCGCCCAAACGCACGGCCGACCAGCCCAACTAGCGCTGGCGGCGCGTACACCTTCTTTCATCCGGACTGATCAAGCCCGCCAAACTGCGCTGGCCTGAATTACCGTCGGTCCCGGAGTTGCGCCGGGTCATGTCGAGCGTGCTCGACTCGCGGACTGTACCGCCGATCGGGAGTTACACCCTGCCCCGAAGGTTCGATATGCGATTTGTGTGGGAATTATAGCAGACAACGGGCGCAGAAACCGGGGGTAGGATGATACAATGGCCGCTTGCCGTTAGACTGCGCGAGGGGCCATTGAAGACTGAACTGCTAGACAAAATACAGCGCCGCAGCGTGCGGCTGGGGGTGGTTGGGCTGGGCTATGTCGGCCTGCCGCTGGCGGTCGAGTTTGCCCAGGCCGGGCTGGAAGTAGTGGGCATTGACCTGGACCCGCGCAAGGTCGCGGCCATCACGCGCGGCGAGAGCTACATCCCCGACATCACCACGGCCACGGTGACGGCGCTGGTGCAGGCCGGCCAGTTGAGCGCCACCAGCGACTACGCCGTGCTGCGCGAGTGCGATGCCGTGAGCATTTGCGTGCCCACCCCGCTGAACAAGACCCGCGACCCCGACATGTCGTTCGTCATCAACGCCGCCACC
>JBBRZY010000945.1:0-1483 GCA_038252885.1 Anaerolineales bacterium
ACGCGGAGGCCGGCGCGGCCGACCTGAGCCTGGCCTACAAATACGTGCTCACCGTTGATCACCCGCTGTCCGCGCAGTGGCAAGCCAGCGTGCTCTACCAGACGGCGGCCGGCAAGATCGCCACCGCCGATGACACCACCGGACTGACGCTGCTCACCCAGTCTATCGGCCTTGACGACCAGAACGCCAATGCGCTGCGAGCGCGCGCCGACCTGTATTTGCGCGCCGCCAACTTTGAGGTGGCGCGGGCCGACTACAGTGCTGCCATCACGCTCTTCAGGCGCTCAGCCCCCGGCTCGGCAGCGTTGGTGCGCAGTGAGGTCGGCTTGGGTCAAGCACTCTTGGGCCTCAGCCTGCCCGATGCCGCTGCCCCCGCTTTCCAGGCCGCGCTCGACAGTGCGCCGGACGACTACGCCGCCAACCTGGGGCTGGGCCAGGCGCAATTCCAAAACAGCAAGTTGCCAGAGGCCTTGGCCGCCCTGAACGCGGCCCTGCCTTTGGCCAAGGGTGCTACCCAGCAAGCGCCGGTCTACCAGTGGCGCGCCGAGGTCTATCGCGCAGCCGGGCGCCTCAGCGATGAAACCGCCGACCTGCAAGCGTTGCGCGGGCTGCTCTTTAACAGTGATCCGTACGTGCCGACCATCGCCGCACGGCTAACCGAGATCAGCGCGCTGCCGACCGAAACGCCCGGCCCAACCGCCACCGGCCCCACGCCCACGGCGACCGCTACGCCAACAGCAACAGCAACGGCCAGCGCGACACCGACTCGTACCGCCACGCCATAAACACCGCGCGGCGCGTCCGCTCGGTGCGGCGACCACTGTTCCTTGGCCGCCGCGTCACTCAATTAGAATGGGCCGGACACCGGCCAGCCGGCGGCCAATCCGAGTCCGCCCCTTCCACACCTTAGTCCATTTTTACCCGTGCGCCTATCGGAGGTACACCCATGAATAATTCCGCCGCCACCAAGCCCAGCTTTGTCAGCGACCTCAAACCCGGCGAGCGCGTCACCAGCTACTTCCTTGTGCGCCAGAAGCAGCTCGAGCCGTTTCGCGACCGGGCCAAGGGCGAGTTCCTCAGCCTGATCCTGGCCGACCGCACCGGCCAGATCGTGGCTCGCATCTGGGACAACGCCCCGGCCATGGCCGAGACCTTCGCGGTCGGTGATGTGCTCAAGATTGCCGGCGATGTGGAAGAGTACAAGGGCCGCACCCAACTGATCGTGCAGAAAGTCCGCGTGGCTGGCGAAGGCGAGTTCCTGCTGGCCGACTTCCTCCCGGCCACCACGCGTGACGTGGACCACATGCTGCGTGAAGTGCAGGCCGTGGTCGAGCGCCTGGCCGAGCCGCACCTGGCCGCGCTCGTGCGCCACTTCTACGACGACCCCAGCTTCAGCAACCAACTGGCCGAAGTGCCCGCTTCGCGCCGGCTGCATCATGCCTACCTGGGCGGCTGGCTCGAGCATCTCACCCAGCTGTTGGCC
>JBBRZY010000946.1:0-1461 GCA_038252885.1 Anaerolineales bacterium
CATTCAACTGAAAGATCGTAATCCGGGTTTGCAAAGCCCGGGCCCGCCTTCTTGGTTAGTGGTGACTTTCGCGAATTTATGTAGCCATCCCACGCGACGGCGCACAAAGCATCTATCTCTGCATCAAGTACTTCAAAGGCTGGATCTTTGAATTGGCTTCGAAATCGTCTAATAAATTCTTCGCGCTGAAGCTTGGTAGAAGGCATCCCTTTGCGAACATCGATGGCTGGCATTTTCTTCCTAAAAAACAAACGTCACCGCGCCGGAGCATTATTTCAGCTGCCTGAGATGCGTTATGGCGGTTGTTGCCCCAAAGGTGGTGGTTGCGGGCGAAGAATGGCTGGTCAGAGCACCCGGAACGGCGACATGCCGCCGAGGTGCGAACGTGGTGGGATACCTGTTAGTTGCAGGCGCTCCAACATGTGTGCAGGACTTTGTGTTCTGCAGGCGTCTCCGAAACGGGCAATTGGAATGGCGGATTCAAATATCGCCTTCCCACTCTGTGGCGACCATGGCCACGGAAACGCAAAGCATGCCGATTAGGTCATAAGGCGAAGCATCCGGCGCGCTACCAGTGCCGTCGCCAGCAGGAGTGCCGCGGAGACCAGCGCGCTGCCGAGCTGCCCGGAGACACGCAGCCCGTGTTGGTGCTGACGGTGAACGCCGCCCAGGCCCGCACCGCGCTGTTCGGCGCGAACGGCTGCGCGCAGGGACTGGGGCCAAGGGCCGTGTTGATCGTCGCCGCCACCATTGTGCTGGCCGATGCGCGGTCGCTGGAGGGCGATCCCGTGGCGCGCGGGCCTTCTTATTTCGATGCCTCTGTCACAGGCAGCGCCACAGGTGGAGCCAACGGCGCGCTACCCGTCATGGCCTCCGGCGAGCCGGCCGCCTTCGCCGCCGCGCGCCAAGTGCTGGGCCACGTCGTCCCCAAGGTGGAGGGAACTCAGTGATGCGCCGGGCCTGGGGTCATCATGATGTTGGCGTGCCAGTTGCTGGCCGGCGTACACGCCGCCACAGCCGCGGAAACCAAAATGCTGGGCACCAAATCCGGGTTGGACCCCGAACAGATTGACGGCGCCGTCACCGGCACGGCCGGCTGTTCCTGTATACTCGGCAACCGCAGCGGCCGCTGGCGGCGCAGGCGTTACAGTTCTTAGTTTCGGCCTCAGCGCTCTGCCATCGCCGCGTGGACGACGCCTTCGTCAGACCGCCCGGAACGTGTCAACGACAATGAGACAGCCGATCTGCAAGATCAGGCTGGGACTTGGAACTTCTGTGCTGGTGGGTTGTTCAGATGGCGGCGAAGACGGGCGGCCGGCGGAGCTTGGCGGCACGGCGCTCGAAAACCGGCAGCAGCCTGTGCTCGGGCATGTTGGGGATGAACCGGCAAAGGGCTTGGGTGTGCCGCGGGGCTTGCTGGTCCGGCTGTTTCCAGGCTAACATCAAGCCTTAGGTGAGTAC
>JBBRZY010000947.1:0-1457 GCA_038252885.1 Anaerolineales bacterium
CAGCGTGTTGCACCGGGCGCGAACGACGGTCGCCAAGCACTACGCCGGCCCGCAGCGCCCGGCCGCCCTCGCCCCGGCGCATGACACCGACGCCGCCACCCGCCATCTGCTCAACCGCTATGTGCACGCCTGGGAGACGGCCGACATCGCCGGGCTGGTGTCGCTGCTGCGCGACGACGCCACGCTGACCATGCCGCCCATCCCCGGCTGGTATCGCGGCGCGCCGGTCATCGGCCTACTGCTGGCGCGCGGCGTGTTCATCGGCCCGTCGCAGAAAACCGCTTGGCGCATCCTGCCCACGCGCGCCAACGGGCTGCCGGCGCTGGGCCTCTATCGACGGCTGGCGGAAGACCCAGCGGCGGGCTATCAGCCGTTTGCGCTGCAACTGGTCGAGTTTGACGCCAGCGGCCAGCGGGTAGCGGCGCTGGTCAACTTCCTCAACCCCAAGCTGTTAGCCTGCTTTGGCCTGCCGCTGTCGCTCCCAGCCAACTGAGCGACTAAGAGCGTTGTGGCTACTTGCCCGAGCGCAGCGCCAACGCAGTCCACGTGGTGAACAGAATGTCGGGCAGGCTGAACGCGATCAGGATCGGCGGCGCGAACTTGAGCAGCACAAAGGCCGTGAAGAACACCGGCACCAGGTAACGCCCGTAGATCGTCCAGCGAAAGAACGGTGTGAAGTCGGCCCGGCCGGCCTGGATGTAATAGAAGCCGAAGAACAACACTGACATGCCCAGCACGCGCACCCACACGTCAGTCGGCGTGTGCATCCCCACCAGCGCCAAGAGCGGGTCGGGGATTAGCAGAAACGGCAGCGCGAGCGCGACGATCAGGTAGATGCCATAGGCGACGATGCTGGTGGCGGCACTGCTCAGGGGTTTGTTCATCGGATAGGCTCTTTCTTTTGGTGATGGTTGGCCAATGTACCCGATATAACCAGCCTGAGGGCCAAAACTGTGCGGTCGAAGGGGAGGGGTTTGTAAGAGTCGTCTTCCGATCTGGGCAAGCAGTACTTGCCAACACCTAGCTCGGCAATTGGTCTGGGCTATTCGGCTCGTTCTTCGTGAGGCGGCGGTAAAAAGACTCTAGGAGAATGGGCAATAGTCCAACCAGGGTGGCGACAATCACAGTGACAATGGTGTTTTCCCTGATGTCTGCTGCTGTGAAGTGCGCTATCCGGTCAATTCTGCTGGTCGCAAGTACGTAGGCGAGTCCAATCACAGGACTAGCGCCGATTGCTACAGTCGATCCAATCGCGCAAGCCCAGAGGCTCGCTTGAAATATGGCGGCGAAAATAGCGATGACACCACCTGGGAAAGCATAGAAGATGACAACCGACCAAGAATCGACGTAGTCGACATCGGCTGGGCGATTGCTAATCAGCAGCGTAACCGCCACGGCACACCCATAGCCCACGATCAGGTGTTGCACGAGACGCTTCCATCGCATGGCAGACCTCC
>JBBRZY010000948.1:0-1439 GCA_038252885.1 Anaerolineales bacterium
GGCGGCGAGGCGCGCGGACGAGGGCGCGGATGAGCCTGACCCAGCGCCTAGCGCTGACCCCGCCGGGCCGGGGGGTTTTGCCCCCAAACTGAAATACTCCCGAATGGAGGTCGGACGTCGGAGGGCGAAGGTCGGAGGTCGGAGGGGACGCCAGTCAGCAGTCGACAAAAAGCTAAAGGCCGGAGACCGCTATAATAAATACGTCGGCGCTGGCCGCTGGCCGCCAATCGTACGCGGCTCTTGGCCCTACCCTTTTACTTTCTCTTTCTCTTTCTCTTTCTCTTTTCTTTGACTTTCGCGTGAACACCGACCACCTGCACCTCTTCCTCGTCATCGCCCATCATCGCTCGCTCAGCCGCGCGGCGGCGGAGCTAGATTTGGGGCAGGCCACGGTGTCGGATCGGCTGCGGCAGTTGGAGGGCGAGGTGGGCACCGCGCTGTTCGTGCGCCAGGGCCGGGGCGTGGCGCTGACGGCGGCGGGCGAGGCCTTTCAGGCCTACGCGGAGCGCGCGCTCGACGTGCTGCGCCAGGGGGCCGAGAGCGCACGGGCGGCCAGCACCGGGCAGCGCGGGCACGTGACCATGGCCGTGACCGTGACCTCCGGCGCATACCTGTTCGCGCCCGCGCTGGTGGCCTTTCAGCAATCGCACCCCGGCGTGGAGGTGCGCGTGCGCTCGGTGCATTCCAGCGAAGCGCCGGGGCTGATCTTAGACGGCGTAGCCCACCTGGCGCTGATCTCGGGGGCCAGTCTGCACCCGCAGATTGAGCGCGTGGCGGGCTTTCGCGGGCGGCTGCTGGTGGCGGCCGGGCGGCAGCACCCGCTGGCGGCGCAGGCGACGGTGGCGCTGGGCGAACTGGCGCAGGCGCAACTGTTAGTGTCGTTTTGGGGGCCGGCCAGCGAAGCCTTCTTAGAGCGCGTGCGGGCGGCGGGCGGCGAGGCCCAACCCGGCCCGTGGATGGAGCTTAGCCCGGTCGAGTTGGTGAAGGGCATGCTGCTGGCGGGCACGGGCGCGAGCCTGGTGCCGGCCATCGCCGTGCAGCGCGAGTTGGAGGCGGGCGATCTGGTGGCGCTGACGCTGCTCGACGGCGACCAGCCGGTGCGCCTGCCCGACTGGGAGATCACCCTCATCCGCCACAAGCGCCGGCCGCCTAACGCCGCCGCCGAGGCGCTGGCCGACACGCTGCGGCGCGTGCTGCCCACCCTGCCGCTGACCCAAACATAGGCGTGGGCTGAGCGCGCGGGCTTAAAACAGAAACCGGGCTGGTCAGAAGGTTCTGACCAGCCCGGTTTGCGATGCGATGTGTGGGCCGCCGCTACAACAGCGACAGGTCCGGGTCGCTCGGCGCGTCGGGCGTTATGGCCGGCGGCGAGGCCGGCGGCGGGGCGTAGGTGCCCAGATAGGGCCGCGTGCCAAAGCGCGTGAGGGTGACTGCGCCCA
>JBBRZY010000949.1:0-1435 GCA_038252885.1 Anaerolineales bacterium
GACGGTGGCGCAGGCGCTAGCCAACACCGGCTGGCCGCTGCAAGTGGCCGAGACGCTGCGCGTGACTGCCCCGCCCACCGACCACGAGTTGCAACTGCTGCGCGAGGTGCTCGACCCAGACGGGATATATCTACGCGGCGGTTCCGCGTGAGGCGCGACTCAAACGCGGGGACACCTGGCTCCCGGCCGTGTTCTTTTCTAGCCTCCAACCTCTACAGCCAAGCAGCAACCAGGCCGTGCCAAGCGCTTATGCTATAGTCGTGAGCGACGAGTTAAAACGACCGATGCCCCACGACCGCCGACCGGGATTTTTCTGGCCATTGATACTGATTGGCCTGGGCGCGCTGCTGCTGCTGCAAAATTTGGGCTACCTGCCCGCCGGGCTGTGGCCCGCGCTGCTGCAGTTGTGGCCCGTCCTCTTCATCCTGCTCGGGCTCGATATGCTCATCGGGCGGCGCTCATCGGCCGGCGTGGCGGCGGTGCTGGTGCTGGGGGTGCTGGTCATCACCGGCGCGCTCACCTGGTCGGCCATCCGCGCCAGCCAACTGCCGGCCGGCGCGGCGCAGACGCTCAGCCAGCCGCCGGGTGACGCGACCCAACTCGTGGTCACGATCAACTTTGACGCCGGCGAGCTGAACCTCGCCGCGCTCGGGCTGTCGGCCAACGCGCTCGAAGGCGAGGCCAGCAACGGGCCGGGCGAGAGCGCCGAGCTAAGCTACCGCGTGGACGCCGGCCAGGTGGGCCAACTGACTGTCGAGCAGCGCGGCGAGGCGCTGCTGCTGCCGTTCCTATCGGCGCGCGACGCCAGCGCCCGCTGGAACCTGCGCCTGGCCCCCAACCTGCCGCTGGCGCTGGACGTGCGCACCGGCGCGAGCCGCACCACGCTCGACCTGAGCGGCCTTAACTTGAACACCCTCCATCTGCAAGCCGGCGTGGGCGAGACCAACGTCACCTTCCCCAATGGCGGCGGCGTCACGGCCGTCATCAATACCGGCGTGGGCAACACCACGCTGACGCTCCCGGCCGATCTGCCCGCGCGCCTGACCGTCCACTCGGGGTTGACCAATCTATCCGTGCCGGCCCGTTTTGGCCGCAGCGATAACGTCTACACCACCCCCGGCTTCGAGCCGAGTGGCGCCTACCTCGACCTGGAGCTAAACGCCGGCCTCGGGAACGTCACGGTCAAGTAGCGCTGGGGCCGTGCGTCCCCCCTTCTCCGCTTTCACACAATCGCCTCTCAGTGGTTATATACACTGAAAGGAAATGCCATCGTGCTGCCCGACTTTGAAACCCTGGTCACCGCCCACAGCGCCCGCTTACACGCTTACTTGTGGCGGCTGCTGGGCGACCCGGCCGACGCCGAAGACGCCTTGCAGGACACATTCCTGCGCGCCTATCGGGCCTACGCGCGCACCGCCGGCCACCCCAACCGCCA
>JBBRZY010000950.1:0-1427 GCA_038252885.1 Anaerolineales bacterium
CGGCGTGAGCAGCGCAATCGCCTCGGCGCGTGACAGCCCACTGGTGAGCTCGCGGTGGAGCATCGCCGTCGCCAGCCGCGCCAGTGCCCGCTGCCCGAGCGCCTTGACGCCGTGGCGCAGCACATAAGCTTCCAGCCAATCCACCGGGCGCTTGCCGCGCGCGTCGCCGGCGAAGGCGGCCCAGATTTTGAGGGTGATCTCAAAGATGGTGCGGCCCTGGTTGGCGCTTGCCAGCCAGCCCATGATCAGGTGCTGGTCGGTGTCGCTCGGTGCGGCGCGGCGCTTGCGGGCCCGAATGAGCCTTTCCCAGGCCGCCCCCCACTTGGCGATCAAGGCGCGGTGGTCTTCCAGGCTGCGCGGCGCAATCAGCACCGGCGCGAAGCCCACGCTCAGCAGCGGCGCATAGTGGCTCAGCCCGGCCGCCACCACCAGCCGGTGCTGCGGGTGGGCCGTCTTAAACTGCGCCAACCAGGCGGCCGCGTCGCCAATGACGGTGGGCGGCAGCTCGTCCAATCCGTCAATTAAGATCAGGCACTTGTCTTCGCGCAGCCGGTTGCGCAGGTGGCGCGGCTGCCGCGCGGCGACCAGCGCCGAGGCCCGCACGCCGGCCGCCGTCAGCAGCGGGTCGAGCACGTTGCCGCCGGGCGTAAAGGGCAGCGGCAGATCACCCGCATGGATAAAGATCGGCGTGTGCGGCTCGGCCAGAAAGGTGGGGTCTTCGCGCGCCAGCCGCGAGGCCATGTGCGCGAGCAGGGTGGTCTTGCCCGCGCCGACCGCGCCCAACACCAGCAAGTCGCTGGCGCCGGTCAGCGCTTCGGAGGCGGTGAGGCTCGGGGCGCGGTACAGCCCGGCCAGGTCGGGCCACTCGGGCAGCACCGGGACCACGGAGCCGATTTCTGGTTCTTGCGGTGGCGCGCTAGGGTCGAAGACTGGGTCAAGCACCAGCACACGCGGGGTCAGCAGAATTTCATCTAGAGGAAAGAGCGCGCCGGCCAGGTGCGCGGTTTGGGCGTAGCGCAAAACGTCTTCGCGCAAGCTGCGGTCGAGGCCGGCGGTGAAGAGGTCGCGCACGCCGCGCAGGCGCTGGCCCAGCCGCTGCCGCAGCGCGCCCAGTTGGTGGCGCAGGCGGTAAAGCCCGTAGGCCAGGCCGCCCGCGATCAGGAAGCCCAGCCAGAAGGAAAACACGTCGATCTCGGGCAGGCGCGGTAGGCGCATAGCTGGGCAGCCTAGTTAGCGCACAAGATGCGCCCGCAGTTGCGGCACAGCACCAACTCGGTGGTCTGCCGCACGCTTTGGCCGAGGCCCGACGATAACTCTACGCCACACGCGCCGCACGCGCCCTCGTCGAGAATGGCGACGGCGCGGCCTTTCTTGCCGGCGCGCAATTGTTCGTAGATCGTGCGGTCGCCGGCCGGCACCTGGGCTAG
>JBBRZY010000951.1:0-1413 GCA_038252885.1 Anaerolineales bacterium
ATCATGCAGACATTGGCGGTTTCTTAGAGCGAAAGGCGGAAGTTAGAGGTCGGAAGTCAGAAGTCGGCGGTCGGAGGGGCCCACCTGGAGCGAGGCGCGGCCTGATGAACCGTTCCATCCAGTTCACCCGCTTTTCTTTCTTGCCCTGCTGCCGCAAGCGGTGGTACCATAATTGACCGCTGGCAGCTTTGCGCGACGTATTGCGCCGCCCTTATCGCCCACCAGGAGCCCCCCATGCCACTCACCCAAGTCGACAAGGCCCGCCGCTTCCAAGCGCTGCACGAAGGGCCGGGCGCGTTCATCATCCCCAACCCGTTCGACGTCGGCTCGGCCAAACTGCTGGCGGGGCTAGGCTTTCAGGCGCTGGCCACCTCCAGCGGCGCCTCGGCCAACGTGCTCGGCAAGCGCGATGGGCAGGTCACCCGCGCCGAAGCGCTGGCCCATGCCCAGGCCATCGTCGCCGCCACCGACCTGCCCGTCTCGGCCGATCTGGAGAAGTGCTTCGCCGACAGCCTGGCCGAGATCGCCGAGACCATCCGGCTGGCGGCGGACACCGGGCTGGTGGGCAGCTCCATCGAAGACGCCACCGGCGACCCGGCCCGCCCCATCTACCCGCTGGCCGAGGCCGCCGCGCGCGTGGCCGCCGCAGTCCAGGCGGCGCGGGCGCTGCCCTTCCCCTACACCCTCACGGCCCGCACCGAGAACTACCTGAACGGCCGGACCGACCTGGCCGACACCATCCAGCGCCTGCAAGCGTTCGAGCAGGCCGGGGCCGACGTGCTGTTCGCGCCCGGCCTGCCCGACCTGGCGGCGGTGCGGGCCGTGGTGGCGGCGGTGCACAAGCCGGTGAACTTTGTGGCCTCAATGTCCGGCAAGGCATTCAGCGTGGCCGAACTGGCGGAGGCCGGCGTGCGCCGCATCAGCACGGGCGCGGCGCTCTACCGGGCCGCCATCGGCGGGCTGCTGGCCGCCGCGCGCGAGGTCCAGGCCGGCACGTTCGACTATCTGGGCCAGGCCACCCCCACCCCCGAGATCAACCGCCTGATGGGCAACGCCTAGCCGCTGCCGCCTCTGGCCGGGGCGTGACTCTGATGACATAAAAAGGCGGCCGGAGCAACTAGCTCCGGCCGCCTTCGTTTTAAGTCAGTCGGCCGTGCCTAGTTGCGCACGTCCAGCGTGATTGGGTCGCTCAGGCCGCTGGCGAGGAGCGCCGGCTCGCCGCCCAGCGTCTGGCGGTAGAGCGACCAGGTGGCGCTGGGGCCGATCTTGGCCACGAAGACCAGCGTGGTGCCGTCCTGCCACTCCAGCGCGCGCATGACCGTCAGCCCGGTGGCGAACGGCTGCACCGACTCGGCCGTGGTGCCGGTGACGTAGCCCTGCCCCGGCACGCCGTCGGGCGTGACCGAGTAGGCG
>JBBRZY010000952.1:0-1411 GCA_038252885.1 Anaerolineales bacterium
CGTGCCGAGAGTGTTGCGCTTGGGCAGCACTACTTTTTCGAGATGCTTGGAGAGGTCGACCATCAGGGCCGGCAGGGTCTGCCACTCGTCGCCCAGGGCCACGCGCTCGAGCTTGTCGCCGATGCGGCCGGCCCAGCCCCACTCGCGCCGGAAAGTGTCGGCCTTGAGCCAGTAGTCACGCTTCTCCCAGGCGGCGCAGGTCACGTCAATCGTCTCGTGAATTTCGTTCAGCGCCAGCGCAATGAAGGCCACCATGTCCTGCGTCTCGGCGTCAATCGCCTGGCGCGTCGCCAGCGTGCGCAGGGTGAACATCACCCCCTTCATCAACCGATCGCGCTGCTTACCAACCCCATCTGGATTTATTAGACGGCTCAAGTTTCGCGGTCTCCTTGCGCTTGGAATATGTGGGCATTGTAGCACGAAGGTGCGGTTGGAATCCGGAACGGCGGCCCTTCTACACCTCGCTTTACACCCTTCGGGCTGTACGCGCCCGGCCCCATCTCCGGTACAATTGCCACAGACACTTTTGACCCCTCGGAGGTAACGTGGAAGACAAATTCAAAGAACTCAAAACCCGCCTGGCCGAAATTCACGACCTGAACAAGATTAGTTGGGTGTTAGGCTGGGACCAGCGCACCATGATGGCCCCCAAGGGCGCGCGCGTGCGGGCCGAGCAGATGGCGACGGTTGGGCGCGTGGCGCATGACAAGTTCATGGACCCCGCCATCGCCCGCCTGCTGGACGAATTGGCCCCGTATGAAGACAGCCAGCCCTACGACTCGGACGAGGCCAGCCTGATCCGCGTGACACGCCGCGACCTGGACAAGGCCCGGCGTGTGCCCGGCGAACTGCGCGCGGAGATGACGCGCACCGCCGCGCTGGCGAACCCGGCCTGGATCGAAGCGCGCAAGACCAGCGACTACAGCTTATTCTTGCCACACTTGCAGAAGGCGGTCGAGCTCAAGCACCGCTACGTCGAGTGCTTCGACGAGACGCCCGAGGTCTACGACGTGCTGCTGGACGACTTCGAGCCGGGCATGGCGACGGCCGACGTGCGCCGCGTGTTCGCCGAGCTTAAGCAAGAGTTGGTGCCGCTGATCGCCGCCATCGCCGACCAGGGCAGCGCGGTGGACGACCGCTGCCTGCACGGCCACTTCGACCTCCCCAAGCAGGTGGCGTTCGTGCACAGCCTGATCACACGCTTCGGCTTCAACCCGGACTCGTGGCGGCTGGACCCCACGGTGCACCCGTTCGCCAGCAACTCGGCTACCACCGATATCCGCATCACCACGCGCTACTACGAAGACTACCTCGGCCCAGCGCTGTTCGGCAGCATGCACGAGACCGGCCACGGCCTGTACGAGAACGGCATCGCCCCCAGCCTGGAGCGCACGCCGCTGTGCCGGGGCGC
>JBBRZY010000953.1:0-1409 GCA_038252885.1 Anaerolineales bacterium
ATACGACCCGTGGTTTCGCCGCGACCTCGTGCGCCTGCGCGCCGTTGGGCAGCGCCACGCCGCCCGCCCGCTCACCCGCGACGACCACGATTACGCCGACCCGCGCGTCTCGCCCGATGGCCGCTGGGTGGCCGCCGTACGCGTGCCGTCCACTGGCACGTTTGGCAAAGTGCCGCGCCTGGCGCTCGTGCCCGCCGCCGGCGGCCGCGCCCGCGACCTCACGCTCAGCCTCGACCGCACGGTCGTTGACTACCAGTGGTCGGCCGACAGCCGCCACGTCTATTTCATGGCCGAGAGCGACGGCGTCACCGGTGTCTATCGCGTCAACGTCGCCGGCGCGCCGCGCCTCGAGACCATCGTTTCTGGGGCGCGCATCGTCACCGGCTTCGCGGTCGACCGCGCCGGGCGGGTGGCCTTCACCGCCTGGACGCCCGCCCGGCCCGCCGACCTGTACCTCACCGGCCCGCGCGGCCAGGGCGAGCAGCGCCTGACCGACTTCAACCGCGCCCTGCTGGAGGCCGTCACCCTGGCCCAGCCCGAAGAGCTGCGCTACACCGCGCCGGATGGCACGCCGCTGCAGGGCTGGCTGTTCAAGCCGGTCGGCGGCGTTAAGCGCGGCCAGCAGGTTCCGCTGGTGGTGCACATGCACGGTGGCCCGCATCTGATGTGGGGGCCAAGCAACCCCGGCATGTGGATCGAGTGGCAGTTGCACGCCGCGCGCGGCTATGGCGTCTTCTTCTGTAACCCGCGCGGCGCCGATGGCTACGGCGAAGCCTTTGCCGAGGCCATCCACCGCGACTGGGGCGACCACGTGATGGCCGACATCCTCACCGGCGTTGACTTGGTCGTGGAGCAGGGCTGGGTCGATCCCCAGCGCCTGGCCCTCACTGGCGGCAGCTACGCCGGCTACCTGGCCGCCTGGATCATCGGCCACGACCAGCGTTTCGCCTGCGCCTGGGCTCAGCGCGGCCTGTATAGCCTGCTCTCCTTCTACGGCACCAGCGACATCCCGCAGCTCATTGAGCGCGAGTTCGACCTGTTCCCCTTCGACGATGTGCAGGCCGCCTGGCAGCAGTCGCCGCTGGCCTACGTGCGCGGCATCCACACCCCGCTCGTCATCGAGCACCAAGACCAAGACTACCGCTGCCCGATCTCTGAAGCCGAGCAGCTCTACGCCGCCCTCAAGCGCCTCAAGCGCACCGTCGTCTTCGTCCGCTACCCGCGCGAGGGCCACGAGATGTCGCGTGGCGGTGATCCCCGCCACCGCGTCGACCGTCTTAACCGCATGGTTGCGTGGTTCGATCAATACTGCCATGCCAAACCGGCCAAGTGAGCCAGGCGGGCCAAGTAGGGCAGGGCGCAGTACATAAAAAGCCCGGCCCTGCGTGGTGCAGGACCGGGCTTCAAAA
>JBBRZY010000954.1:0-1400 GCA_038252885.1 Anaerolineales bacterium
CCGCCCGCCCGGCATGCCAGCCTTGCACCAGCGGGTAGATCAGGCCCTGCGTACCGCCCGCGCCGGGCGTCGGCAGGGTTGGAAAAGCCGCGACCGCACAGCCGGCCAGGCTGACGGCCGCCAGCCACGCCAGGCTCACGCGGCACATGAATTTGAGCATAAGCATTCTTACACCTCGTCTTGAGCGCGCCTGACCCCCCAGCTTGGGTGAGCATAGCGCGCAATCATTACCAAATTATAGAGTAGCACTGCGCCTGTCGCTCAGCGCCAACTCGTGATATAATTCGTAGTCCTAACTATTTATTATACGAAGCAATGTCCAGCGCCGCTTGGCCCTTTTGGCCGCCGGCCTGGCTGTTCAGAAACGCAATAGGTCCCGCTCCATGACACGCTACATAGAATCGGTTCGGCGTTACACCGCTGCCACTTTTTCCTCGCTCCACATTCGCAACTTTCGCCTGTACTTCATGGGCCAAATCATCTCCACCTCCGGCACCTTCATGCAGTCCATCGCGCAAGACTGGCTGGTGCTCAAGCTCTCCAACTCGGGCACGGCGCTGGGCGTCGTCACCGCGCTGCAGTACCTGCCGATCCTGCTGCTCGGCTCCTACGGCGGGCTGGTGGCCGACCGCTTCCCCAAGCGCAAGATTCTCTACATCACCCAAACCATCGCCGGCCTGCTGGCGCTGGTGCTGGGCGCGCTGGTGGCCCTGGGCTGGGCCCAGTTGTGGATGGTGAACGTGCTGGCGCTGGGCCTGGGCATTAACACTGCCTTCGACATGCCCGCCCGCCAGACCTTCGTGATGGAGCTGGTCGGCGAGCGCGATCTCAAGAACGCCGTGACGCTCTACTCTACCCTGGTCAACCTGGCGCGCATCATCGGCCCGGCCGTGGCCGCCGTCCTCATCGCCACGCTCGGGCTGGCGCTGTGCTTCTTCTTCAACGGCCTGTCGTACGCGGCGGTGGTCTTCATGCTCTGGCGCGTGCGCGCCGCCGAGTTGCACCCCAGCCCGCCGGCCGTGCGCGCCAAGGGCCAGCAGCGCGCGGGTCTGCGCTACGCCCTCACCAACCCGGTGCTCAGCACCACGCTGCTGATGATGCTGGTGATCGGCATGTTGACCTTCGAGTTCCAGGTGACGCTGCCGCTGCTGGCGCGCTTTGTGTTCCACGGCGACGCCAGCAGTTACTCGCTGCTGACGGCCTCGCTCGGCCTGGGGGCCGTGATCGGCGGCCTGCTGATCGCCGGCCAGCGTGAGGTCTCGCCGCGCGGGCTGGCACAGGGGGCGTTGTGGTTCGGCCTGGCGGTCATCGGGGTGGCGCTGATGCCCAACCTGTGGCTGGCGGCGGCCGCGCTGGTGGTGGTCGGCATCTTCTCGATCCGCTTCACCTCGCTTGGCAAC
>JBBRZY010000955.1:0-1364 GCA_038252885.1 Anaerolineales bacterium
CCTCACCACCGACGCTGCCATCGCCCTCGCGCTAGAGCCGCTAGCGCATGTCTGAGGCCATCACCAAGGCCTTCATAGCGACTCGGTCCCAGCCCGCGCAGGCGGGGTTTTTGTTGCGTTGCCGCGATTTTTGCGAAGCACCCCTTTGGGGCAACCGCCCGGTCGCCAGTGTCTAGCCGCCCCACCGTCGCCCTCATCAAGTGGGCCCCCGCCGACGGCATCTCCGAAGCCATCGGCCTAGAGCTTACCGGCCTCGGCTACGACGTCCGCCCCTTCGCGCACGATCAGCCCGTGCCGGCCGCCGCCACCGTCGTCACCTTTGCGCCGCACGGCCGCTGGTGGCCCGTCGCGCTGCAAGTCGGGCGAATGCCGGCCGGCCAGCGCCCCGCCCTCATCCACTGGGGCACTGAGGGCTTCCCCGACCCACGTCTGCCGTGGCCCGTCCTCGCTGGGCTGGGCCGCGCGCGCTCCTGGCTCGACGCCTTCCACGACGGCCGCGCCTGGCAGCGCCGCTTGGCGCGCCGGCCGCCGCTGACGACCATCAATCACGGGCTTTTCCGTTTTCGCTATGTCGGCGATAATCTACGCGCCCTACATCGCAATTGGTTGACCGCCCTGGCCGATGTCTCCGAGTGGTATGCCCGCCTGTACCAACAGCACGGCTACCCTGCGCAGTTCGTGCCCTGGGGCACCGCGTCGAGTTGGCACGCCGACTTGAAGCTTGAGCGCGACATCGACGTGTTATGGATGGGCAAGCGCCGCAACGGCCGCCGCTCAGACCTGATCGACCGCGTGCGCCGCGAACTCGAGCCGCATGGGGTCAACATGTATGTGGCCGATGGCGTCGAGCGGCCCTTCATCTTTGGCCAGGAGCGCACGCGCTTGCTCAACCGCACCAAGCTCACCCTCAACGTGCGCACGCGCTGGTTCAACAGCGGCTTCACCTTCCGCTTTCACACCGTGGCCGGCAACGGCTGCGTGGTCGTATCGGAGCCGTTTATGACGCACGTCTCGCGCTACCAGGCCGGCGAGCACTACGCCAGCGCGCAGCCCGCGCAACTGGCTGAGAAAATTCTTTACTTACTGGCGCACGAGGACGAGCGGCGCGCCATCGCCGACCGGGCCTATCAGTTGGTGACCACCGAAATGACCTTGCGAGAGAGTGTGCGCCAACTGATGGCCCTGGCGGTGCCGGCCTGAACACCCGCGCCGATTACTTCACCGCGCTGGCCCAAGCGGAGGCCGCCCTCAAAGGCACGCCCGACTGGATTGACCCGCAGGCCTGGCGGCGGCATACGCGCGCCAGCGGCCTGCCGGGCGCCGACCTGCCCGAGCGCGTGGGCGGCGGCGGCAGCCCTGCCCGC
>JBBRZY010000956.1:0-1347 GCA_038252885.1 Anaerolineales bacterium
ACCAACCACACCTCGCACTTTGAGATCACCAAGGCCTGCCTGGAGGCCGGGGTGCATGTGCTATTGGAGAAGCCGATGGTGCTGCAGGCGGCCCACGCCCACGCGCTGACGGCGCTGGCCGAGGCGCAGGGCCGCGAGTTGATCGTCGGCTACCCGTGGAACTACACCGCCAGCACGCGCCAGGCCAAGGCGGTGATGGAGACGGGCAAACTGGGCGCGATTCAGTTCGTGAACGTGCTGTTTGCTTCGATGGTGATTGAGTTCTACCGCGGCAACGACCAGGCCTATGGGGCGATCATGCAGTACACCGTCAGCGGGCCGGGGCGGGCGTACGCCGACCCCAAGCTCTCGGGCGGCGGCCAGGGCCACTTGCAGATGACGCACGCGGCCGGGGCGCTGTTTTTTGTGACCGGGCTGAAGGCCGACCTGGTGACCAGCTTTATGGACAACTTGGATGTGGCGGTGGACGTGATTGACGCGATCAATGTGCGCTTCGAACCGGCCAATGGCCAGCGGGCGATTGGGGTGCTGGGCAGCACCGGCAACCTGGGCAAGGGCGACGGCGGGCAGCTTGAGATCAGCGTCTATTGTGAGAAGGGCTATCTGAAGCTCGACCAGAGCGCCAGCACGCTGCATGTGCGCTACCACGACGGCACGGTAGAAGACTACGGCCCGCTGCCGCCGGACGAACGCTACCCCAAGTTCGCTACGTCGGCCAACCTGGTCGATGTGATCCTGGGCCGGGCCGCGAATGGCTCGCCCGGCACAAGCGCGGCGCGGGTGGTCGAGCTGCTAGAGGCGGCCTATCGCTCCACGGCGCAAGATGGCCGGCCGATCCGCGTGGCCGATTTGGGGTAGGGCGGTGGTAAAAGCAAAACGCGGCGGGTCCGGTAGGAACCCCCGCGTTTGGTGCGAACGTTTCGGGTGGGCGCGCTAGACCGAGTAGGTCTGGCGCGCTTCGCGCAGCAGGCCGTTGACTTCGGCGTTGGCGTCAGCCAACGAGATGTTGTCAGCGGCGGCCCACTCCTGGGTGAGAGCCCCGGCGCTCTTGCGGAGCGCTTCGGCGTCGTACCCAGACAGGGCCTTGGGCCAACTGTGGCCGCTCAGGTCGCGGACGACTTCACAGAGGTCGTGCAGGGTGCCCAACTTCAGGCGATCACGCATGTCACGCTGGCGTTGTCGAAAGTCGGGGTTCAGGGCCACCGGCTTGCCACGCAGTAACTCGCGAAAGGCGGCGAGTTCGTCGGGGCGCGTCAGGCGGCGCAGGCCGCGAGCGCTGGATTCGTCCACTTGCACCCAAACCGTGCTGTGCTCGCCTTTGACTTCGTAGTACACCTGACTTTCGGC
>JBBRZY010000957.1:0-1340 GCA_038252885.1 Anaerolineales bacterium
ATCCGCTAAGCCGGCCAGGGTTTCAGCGCTTTACCGACACGGGCGGCCGACGAGGCCGCCCGTGTCTTTTTCGCTGGCAGCCGGACACCCTATTCAGCCGGTCAGGATAGAATACGCGTCTCATCGGTCGGCGCTGGGCTGCGGCTCGCGCACATAGGGGGCTCCATGTTGGCGCTTCTCCCCATCGTCTGCTTCACCCTCATGTGGATCGCTTTTCAGAGAGCGCGGATCGCGGCCGGCTGGCGCAGCGCCTTTCTAGCGGCGGCGTTGGTCTGGGGCGTCTTGGTGACGGCCATCACCGAGGGGCTAAGCCTCTTTCGGCTGCTCGGCTTCTGGGAAGTGCTGGCCGCGTGGTCGGCGCTGACGGTGGGCGCGGCGTTTTATCTGATCCGCTTGGGCGGCCACTGGCCGCGCTTCAATTTGCGGGCGGCGCTGGCCGGGCTGTCGCGCTTCGAACAGGCGCTGCTGGTTATCATGGCCCTGGTCGTTGTGACGGTCGGCCTCACAGCTTGGATCGCCGCGCCCAACACCTGGGACTCCATGACCTACCACTTGAGCCGGGTAATGCATTGGGTCCAGAACGGCAGTGTGGCCGACTACCCCACGCACATCACGCGGCAGTTGCACCAGAGCCCGTGGGCAGAATTTGCCCTCCTGCAGTTTCAGACCCTCAGCGGCACCGACCAGTGGGCCAACCTGGTGCAATGGTTCAGCCTGCTGGGGTCCGCCCTGGGTATCTCGCTGGTGGCCCAGCAGTTAGGCGCCCAGCGGCGCGGGCAGATTGTGGCGGCGCTGGGCGTCGTGATCATTCCCATGGGAGTTGTGCAGGGGTCGAGCACCCAGAATGATTACGTGGTCACGTTTTGGCTGGTGGCCTTCGCCTATGGTCTCCTGCAACTAAAGGCCACTGGCCGCTGGCGGGCCGCGGTGGCCGTCGGGGCCGGCCTGGGACTCGCTATTCTCACGAAGCCTACGGCTTATCTCTTCGCCCTACCCTTTATGGCCTGGCTCGGCTTGGCGTTGGTCCGGTCGCGCCGGGCGCAAGGCGGACTGCTCGTCGGCCTCGTCGTCCTAACTGCGCTCGTCATCAACCTCGGCCACTATGCCCGCAACTCCAACTTGTATGGCAACCCGCTCGGGCCGGGGGAGGAGCTGGGCGGCTACAAATACGCCAACGACCGTTTTAGCCTGGGCGCCACGGCCTCGAACGTCGTGCGCAACCTGGCGCTGCATCTGGGCACGCCCTCGGCCGAACTAAACCAGGCCATTGAAACCATCATCGTCCAAATGCATGCCGCCGTGGGCCTAGACCCCAGCGACCCGCGCACCACCTGGAAAAT
>JBBRZY010000958.1:0-1293 GCA_038252885.1 Anaerolineales bacterium
GCCAGTAGCAATTGCGTGTACGCCAAGGCCACCACCCACACCCAGATTTCACAGGCCGCCAGTTGAGGGGTCTGCGCGATCAGCAGCCCCAAGCGCTGTTTAGCGAAGCGGAAGAAATGCTCAATGCCAAATCGCAATAAGTACATCTGGCAGAGCGCCTCCAGCGTCACGCTAGTAGGACCATTCCAGAACAACCACAGCGGCCGCTGGTACATCGGCTGTCCCGCCGCATTCAGGAATTCGACCCGGAGCACCATGCCCGCGAGCGCCGCCAGCGCTTTGAAATGCAGTCTCGTCCAGGCGCTGACCCGCACGGTCGCTTTGCCCAGCGGAAACGTGGCTTGGCGTTCCGGCAGCGGGGGCGCCGTGAGCTTGAACTTCTCGCCGTGCAAGGGCGGACGCCCTTTGGGGCGCTTGCCAAGGACGGGGGGCACTGGTCCATACAGTACCCGGTTGCAGGCGAGCCGCACCAACACGACCACGTTGGGCAGGCTGACAAAAACCTCCAGAAAGGCCCGCTTGGCGTAGTGGCTGTCGGCCACGATCACCGCCGCCCGGCTAAGGGCAATTGTCGCCGCCAAACGTTTCACTTGTTCGGCAGCCAGCGCCGCCGGGGTGGTGGTCGTCGCGATCCGTTCCACATCGCGCGGTGCAAACCACGATTGCCCTTGGGCGATGACACGGCCCAGCCAACTGTATTGATGGCCCGGCACCGGAGCGCCTTTGCTCGCCGAGTAGACTTTGCCTCGGTCGGGCAGGGTCTTCGCGTCGGGCCGAGCGGTAATCGTGCTGTCGACGGCATACACCGCATAGCCCTCGACTTGGAGCGCGTCCGGCGGCTCTGCGGTAGTTAGTAATTCGCGCGCCAAGCGAGCATCGATTTGCCCGTGGCAGAGTGCATCGTAGACGGAAGCAAACCGGCGGCGAAAGGCAGGACTGGCACTCAACTCCACTGGCGAACGTGGGTCGAGGGTGAGCAGCAGGGCCTCCATCAACTCAAACAGCGCGTCGGCGCGGCGCGTGAAGATGCCCATCAACCGTTGACGAAACTCTTGGAGGAATTGTAAAGGTGCGGTCATCTGCCGAATCATCGGCAGATTTCAGATTTTGGGAAGGCCCAAGCCTAAGTCAGCTCGCATGGGCTCTAAACTTCAGAATGAGCGAACGGTAAGTAATCGGCTGAGTAATAATCAAATGCTATACTACCGACTCACCATTCGCGTAATCGCCGGAGGAAAGCCGAATTCCCTGGTAAGCTGCGGGCATGGCCACCGAACTGACGCTCACGACTGA
>JBBRZY010000959.1:0-1268 GCA_038252885.1 Anaerolineales bacterium
GGGCGTTGCTGGCAAAGCGCGGATCGGCCGCCCACTCGGCATGTCCGGCCACTTCGCAGAATTTACGAAACTGCCCGTCGTTGCCGACCGTCAGAATAAAGTCGCCATCGGCGGTGGGAAAGTCCTGATAAGGCACGATATTCGGGTGGGCATTGCCCAAGCGCTTAGGCGCGACACCCGTGGTCAGGTAGTTCATCGCCTGATTGGCCAGGCAAGCCACCTGCACGTCCAGCAAGGCCATGTCGATATGCTGGCCGCTGCCGCCTTGGTCTCTATGCGCCAGCGCGGCCAGAATCGCCACGCTGGAATACAGACCAGTGAGGATGTCGGTCAAGGCCACGCCGACCTTGAGTGGGCCGCCGCCGTCTTCGCCATCAGGGCGGCCGGTCAAGCTCATCATCCCGCCCAGGCCTTGAATCATAAAGTCGTAACCGGCGCGTTTGGCATAGGGGCCGTTCTGGCCGAAACCGGTAATGGAGCAATAGATCAGCCGCGGGTTGAGCGCTTTGAGAGATTCATAATCCAGGCCGTAAGCGGCTAAACCACCGACTTTGAAATTCTCGATCAGAATGTCGGACTTTGCCGCCAGCTCGCGCACCAGGCGCCGACCCTCGGCCTGGGTGAAGTCGATGGTCACCGACTGCTTGTTGCGGTTGGCCGACAGGTAATAGGCCGCCTCGCTGGTGTTCTCGCCTTGGGCATTTTGCAGAAACGGCGGACCCCAGGCGCGGGTGTCATCGCCGACGCCGGGGCGCTCGACCTTGATCACCTCGGCGCCGAGGTCGGCCAGAATCTGCCCGGCCCAGGGACCGGCCAGCACGCGGGAAAGGTCGAGTACGCGAAGATGGGCAAGAGCGCCGGACATGGAGTCTCCGTGAGGTGCGCCATGCGCACCAGAAATAGCGAAGTGGGGCGCATGGCACACCCTACAAATGTGAATTGATCGCACAGAAAGCGGGGTATCAACGCGTGGCATAAATAGGCGAAGAACGAGCTACGCAGCCTGCTAGCCCGCGCAAACGTAACGCAGGCATGCTGGCTGGCTGGCTGGCTGGCTGGCTGGCTGGCTGGCTGGCGGAGAGCGCAGCAAAACCTGGACATGAGCACCACCGCAGCGCTGGGCTTAGCCAAATGACGACTCTACCCAACCTACCTGCAAAGCGGTTTTTACCTGGCCTGTCTAAAAAGCATCTCGACCCCGCCCGCCTCAACCGCAGCTCCCAGCCACCTTGCAAACCCAACTCATCCCGGAAAGCCCACGCCCAACC
>JBBRZY010000960.1:0-1216 GCA_038252885.1 Anaerolineales bacterium
GACTTTAGGTTAGTCCAAGGGAAACCTAAGACTTGATGAAAAAGATTGCTCTAAGCCGTCATTCCCGCGTAGGCGGGAATCCAGGCGTCCCAATTACGGTAACGTCGGGGATACGTCTGGATTCCCGCCTCCGCGGGCATGACGTGGCTACGTAAAGTCTTTCCTCTGACAGACTACTAGTTTGCTATCTGAGCATCTATAGCAGGCCCAGCACCTGCCGGTTGAACGCGGCCCGGTCGCAAAATTGCGCGGCCCGCTGCTGGGCGCGTTGGGCCAGCTCGACCCTATGTTCAGGTTGTTGAATTAAACGCAGGGTGCCGGCTTTCAATGCATCCAGACTGCGCCACAACACGCCGCACTGGCCATCCTCGACAATCTCCACCTGGCCGCCGGCGTCGATGACCACGGGCACACACCCGGCCGACATGGCCTCGACTGTGGAGATGCCAAAGTGTTCGGCGCGGTCTGGGTAGCGCTGCAAGTCCTCGCCAAAGCCGGTGGCGTGCCAGTACAGCGCAGCCTCGCCCACAGCGTCGGCCATGCGCGGGTAGGCCAGGTTGGGGTGCAGGTGGATGGGATAGCCCTGCGCCGCGCGTTGCAGCCCGGCAAAATAAGCCTGGTGTTCGGGTTCATCGGTGAGCCCGCCGATGAGGTGCAACTGCCAGCCCTGCAATCCCGCATCCACCATCTCGCGAAAGGCGTGCACCAGCACTTCATGTTTTTTGTTGAGCGCGCCGGCCCGAAACCGCCCCACGCTGACAATGCTGTGGGTCTTGGGCAGGGCGCGCAACGGCTCCACCAATGGATACAACAACTCACTGTCGCGCCGCCAATAGTGGCGGGTCCAACGCTGGGTGTAGCGCGTGATCGAAAACAGTCGCGAGTAACTTTGCAGCGCCTGAACCTCGGCTCTGGATGGCAACGCGGCCAGGCGGGCCGCCAATGCCGCCGGCAACAGCCCTTGAACCGGGCGCATTATTTGACCGATACGCCAGCGCCAGCGGCCGCTGTTGGACACATCCACCGCCGCCGGGAAGAAGCACACCAGCGCCGCGCGGCGAGATTGCGGCGCAGCATATGGCCGATGGCCAAAGGTGATCGTCAGATCGCTGTTTTGGGTGGCCTCGGCAAAGGCAGACGGTGTCGGCGCGAGTTGGCGAAAGGTCACACCCTCCAGCCCCATATTGAGGCGTTGGGAGATATGCGCGGCTGAAGC
>JBBRZY010000961.1:0-1163 GCA_038252885.1 Anaerolineales bacterium
CAGATCACGATGAAGAACGGCGGCAGCGGGCCCGTGTTCTGGGCGGGTCCATCGATTGGTCTGGATGCTGGTGCCAATGCATCGAAGGTCTTCACCCTGGTCTACAAGCTGCCCAAGCTGGCCGCCATCTACCAGCGCTTTCCTGGCGTTGACGGCAGCCTTTATTACATCGGCGGCGCCGGGCTGAACTATCAGCGCCTGAACGGCATCACCCTGGCCCCGATCCGTCTGGGCGTGGGCTTGCGTGCCGGGGCCAGTGTGGGTTATTTGCACTATCGCCGCGAGAAGTCAATCAATCCGTTCTGACGTGCGGAGTAGGGGGCGCAGCGGCAAGACCCCCTAAGCAGTTGACCCTCTCACCCACCTGCTGGCAGCCACGACGCTTCAAACTGCCACGGTCGGTGTTACCGCCACTTTCAATTTTTTGGGAGGCTGCCATGAGGCTGTTTACGCAACTTCAGCGCTGGTTCAACCCCGACAGCGGCGGCTTCATCTTGGCCGTGGTGACGGTCGCCCTGGCAGCCGCCTTGGTACTCGTACTGGCGCCTTGAGGGGCTGGGGCAAGCTCTGAAAACGCATCAGGGCTGCGGTCGCTAAGATGAATCTCGCGCTGCCGCGCCCATCTTTGAAGGATCCGCATGAACCCGCCAAACCCCAGCCACATCCCCACGCTGAACAACCCGATTGCCGAGAATGAGCTGCCGACCTGGGGCGCTTGGTCGGCCACACCCGCAGCCTCTCTGCCCGCTCAGGCGATCAGTGTCGAGGTGCTGCTCGAAAAATACGCCAAGGGCGATGAGCGCACGCTCGATGAGTTGCGCCTGCGTGTTGCCCGTGCGCTGGCCGAGGCTGAATTCCCCGATCAGCGGGCGGCTTGGACGGCGCGGTTTTTGGACGCGCAGCGGCGCGGTTTCATCCCTGCCGGGCGCATTCTTTCGGCAGCTGGAACGGATTTGGCGGCCACCCTCATCAACTGCTTCGTCCAACCGGTCGGCGATTCGATCGCGTCGATGGAAGACGGGCATCCCGGCATTTACACCGCGCTGACCGAGGCGGCCGAGACGATGCGGCGTGGCGGCGGCGTCGGCTATGACTTCTCACGCATCCGCCCGGCCGGCGCCTGGGTCGGTTCGACCCGCAGCCACGCCTCCGGCCCGGTCAGC
>JBBRZY010000962.1:0-1133 GCA_038252885.1 Anaerolineales bacterium
AGCTCGACCCTTAAGCTCGGCCCCGCTCAGCGGCCAGCAACTGTTCTACAACCTGCAAGACCACCCTACTCGCCCGCTCGAAACCATCCAAACTCAATTGTTCGGCGCTGTCGGCCGGCGTGTGCGCCAGCCGCGTGGCGCGCCCGATGGTCACCAACGACAGCGCGTCTAGCCCAGCGTCGGCGAACGGCAGGTGATCGTACATGGCACCGGCCAGCGGCAGGCGGGCAAGTGGGTAGTTGAGGTTGGCGCAGGCGGCCCGCACCAGCGCGGTCAGCGGCGTCGCCTCGGCCGCCAGGTAGGCCAACCGGCCAGCGGTGCCGACGCCGTCCAGGTTGAGCACATGCAGCCGGCGGGCGTCGAAGTCGGGCCTGGCCTGCAGCGCGCGCACGTACACGGCCGCTCCGAGCACCCCCAACTCTTCGGCCCCAGTCGCAAGAAAAGTTAGCTTCAAGGGCATTGGCGGCGCGGCCCGGTAGAACTCAGCCAGGCTGAGCAGCAGCCCCAGCCCCGAGGCGTTATCCACCGCGCCGGGGGAGGCGTTGCCGGAGCCAACTAGATACAGCCACAGCACCGGCACAGCCGCCACAAGCGCCAACAGGCCGCACAGGGCGGCCGCGCCGGTGACGCCCGGCAGCCAAACTCGCAACAACGTGAGGGCGGCAAAGAGCAGGCCGGCCGCACTCGCCGCCGTCAGCAGCGACATGCGCACCACTAGCGGCAGCGTCTGGCTTTTGCTATCCCAATGCGCCATCAAAACCAAGTGTGGGCCGTCGGTATCGCCAATGGGCATTTCGCCCATGAGGTTGGCGGCGCTGTAGCGCCGGCCCAAGCGGCCCAGGGTGCGCTGCCAGACGCCGCCAGGCGAGGCAATGACGCTGGCCGCGGCCCAACGGCTGAGACGGTTGGCATTCAGCAAGAGCAGCGCCAGCACAGCGACGGGCAACAAGGCGAGCGCGGCCGGCTCGCTGTAGGCCCAGAAGGTCAGGATGATGAGCACTTGACCCAGACCAATCAGCAGCGCGAAGGCCACGTCCGCGCCGGTGGAGCATTCGAACGCCTGCTGCGAAACGGCATAGCCGAAGCCCGTCAACAGGTCGGTGACGGTCTGCGTCGCCCGCGCGGCACCGGGC
>JBBRZY010000963.1:0-1126 GCA_038252885.1 Anaerolineales bacterium
CAGTGCCAGCGCCGAGGCCCAACGCACTTCCAGCACCGGGTCGGTGAAGTGCGAGGCAATGGGCAGGACCGCGCTCACATCGCCCAGTGCCCCCAGGCCCAGGGCCGCCAGGCGGCGCGCCAACGGGTCGGGGCTGTTTAGGCTTTGCTTGAAGAGCGCGCCCACGCTGGCGTCGCCGGCCGCGACGAACGCCGCTACGGCGTAAGTGCGCAGCGCCTCCGGCTGTTGGCCGTCAGTGAACAAGCGCGAGAGCCGCCGAAAGACTTCCGGCCGCCAGCGGGCCGCCGCCGGCGCATCGCGCAGCCAATAGGCGCAGGCCAGCAGATCGCTGTGCAGCAGGTCGGGGGGCTGGTTCAACGCCTTTGCCACGATGGGCGTTAGCTCGCCCAGCGCCGAGAAGAAGTAGAGCGCATTCACCCAACTGCGCGTCTGGCCGGGCTGGGCGGTATCGGGCTCGTTGGCCAGGGCGGTGGCGGCGCAGAATGCGCCTGTCAGCCCATGCTGAAATTGCACCCGGTCGCGGTGGCGCGCCAGCAGCCGGCGGGCCACCAGATCATCTAGAAACTCATCCGGCTCAAGCGCGGCGCCGCCCGCCGGGCCGGCGAAGACCGGCGTGAGCAGCGCAATCGCCTCGGCGCGTGACAGCCCACTGGTGAGCTCGCGGTGGAGCATCGCCGTCGCCAGCCGCGCCAATGCCCGCTGCCCCAGCGCCTTGACGCCGTGGCGCAGCACATAAGCTTCCAGCCAATCCACCGGGCGCTTGCCGCGTGCGTCGCCGGCGAAGGCGGCCCAGATTTTGAGGGTGATCTCAAAGATGCTGCGGCCCTGGTTGGCGCTTGCCAGCCAGCCCATAATCAAGTGCTGGTCGGTGTCACGCGCGGCGGCGCGGCGCTTGCGGGCGCGGATGAGCTTCTCCCAGGCCGCCCCCGGCACCAATTTTAGGCGCTGGAAACTGCCGACGACATCCTTCGTCGAATAAGTGTGCGTCTTGCCGACGTGGCCGCCGCCTCCACCTTTGGGTCCACGGCCGAGTCGGCGCTCAACGCCTCCGGCAACGGCGACTGTTTTCGCTGTCACGGGCAGCAGGACGTGCAGGGTCAGACCATCGAGGTCGATGGTCGCCAGA
>JBBRZY010000964.1:0-1102 GCA_038252885.1 Anaerolineales bacterium
GGCATAGTCGGTCAGGCCGGGCGGCACAGACCAACGCCGCGCAAAATGTCAGTGATCATGCAGGCCATGCTGGCATGTCACGCCGGATCGGCCGGCTGGTCTCACCGCACGCCCGCGCGGTTGACCGGGCCGCCGCGATTGACCCCTCGGCCGGGCCTCGCTGCTGGAGCCACGCCTACGCCCGGCGCGCCCACGCCAACACCAGGTGCCACGCCCAGGCCGGGCGCGCCCACGCCGGGGGTGGCTGCGCGCACCGCCGCGCGCCGCGCCGGGCGAGCGACGCAGCCCAGCGGCACGCCTGCGGCGGTGCAATAGATGATCGCCTGCGCGGCGGCCGGCAGGGCAGGCAGGGTGGCGGCGGCAACCAACGCCGCAGCAAAGATCTTCAGCATGGCGGTACTCCTGTCTACGGCGTGATCAGCGGGGTTGGTTGAGTTGGGTGAGGCAAGCCCCAGCGGCCTCGGCGGCCGGGCGGGCGGCATCACGCGTCATGCTGCCGCCCATTACCAGCGGGCGCGCAGCGGAGCGGAGCGCATCAGAGATGGCAGTGCCGCGCGCAACGGCGGGCAGTGCGGCGTCGTAGAGTGTTTTGCTGGCGGCTGGCAGCCCGCCCGCGCAGCGATCAGCCGCTGCGCGGTCGGCCTTTGCTGGGGTGACCGCCAGCAGCATGGCAGCCAGAGACAAGCCGTGCATAGCCATTACGCCGCGAACCCTTCATTGCCAGCCTAAGATTAGCTGGCGCAACTCTGACGGACGACGGAGGCCACCTGTCACACGTGGGATTGTAACGTCCACTGGCAGGCACAATTAGTTTGCCACGTGCCGCCACCACCACGCAAGTTCTTTCCCTCAAATCGCACCCAGCCCTGCGTCTGCCGTCCCACCCGGTTCATGCCCGGCCTGGTGAATTCGGTCCAGTAATTCCGTGATCGTGGCCAAAGGTGGTGACGTAATTACCCACCCCCCCCTTTATGCCGGGTGTTTCCTGGGCGCGCGCCGTCGTCAGGCCAGCGTGGCGACGATAACATCGAAGGGGTTTGCGGCCTTGAGCCGCGCGGTGTCGACGGTGGTTCGTACATCGGCTTCGGCCTTGGCGGCCCAC
>JBBRZY010000965.1:0-1080 GCA_038252885.1 Anaerolineales bacterium
GATAGGAACGCGCGCATATGGACAGCAGCAGCAATGGAGCGGCGGCCGACAATGAACCGTCAACACCGGGCAGCGGGCACCGATCAAACGTGAAGGTCGGCGTACTGCTGTCGCGGGTACGGGTCGAAGAGAAGTGGCTATTTGAGGCGCTGGACAAGCGCGGCGTAGACTATGACCGGCTGGACGACCGCGAGGCGCAGTTCAACCTGGCGGACGCGGCCGGCTGGCGCAAGTTCGATGTGGTGCTCGAACGCAGCCTGTCGTTCGGGCGCGGGCTGTATGCCCTGCAGTTGCTCAACCAGTGGGGCATCGCCACGGTCAACCGGGCAGAAGTAGCCGCCACTTGCGGCGACAAGCTGGCGACCTCGGCCGCACTGCAAGCCGCCGGTGTGCCGCAGCCGGCCGTGCGCGTGGCCTTCACCCCAGAGGCGGCGCTGGCCGCCATTGAAGCGATGGGCTACCCGGTGGTGCTCAAACCGGTGATCGGCTCATGGGGTCGGCTGGTGTCGAAGGTGAACGACCGCGAATCGGCCGAAGCCTTGCTGGAGCACCGCGAGGTGCTGGGCAACTATCAGCAGCAGATTTACTACATTCAAGAGTATATTGCCAAGCCCGGCCGCGACATCCGGGTGTTTGTCGTCGGCGACGAGACGATTGCGGCCATTTACCGCAGCTCGCCGCATTGGATCACCAACACCGCGCGCGGCGGCGTGGGCAGCAACTGCCCGGTGACGCCCGAGCTGAGCGCGCTGAGCCAGGCGGCGGCCAAGGCCGTGGGCGGCGGCGTGCTGGCGCTGGATGTGCTGGAAGACACCGACCGGGGCTTCCTCATTAACGAGGTCAACCATACGATGGAGTTTCACTCCTCAGTCTCGGCCACGGGGGTCGACATCCCCAGCAAGATCATTGACTACACACTGGCGGTTGGCCAAGCCGCGCGGGAGGCCCGATGAGCCTAAAAGTTTCGATTGTGGGGGCATCGGGCTACGGCGGCGGCGAGGCGCTGCGGCTGCTGCTGTTTCACCCGGACGTGGAAATCGGCCAGGTGACCAGCGAGAGCCACGCCGGCGAGTACATCCA
>JBBRZY010000966.1:0-1063 GCA_038252885.1 Anaerolineales bacterium
ACGCCCCCCAAGCCGCCGCCCGCGCCCGACGCCAACACCGAGGCCGAACTCAAGCGCCTCTACCGCGCCCTCGCCAAGCGCTTTCACCCCGACCTGGCGACTGACCCGGCCGAGAAAGACTGGCGCGCCACGCGCATGGCCGCGGTCAACGCCGCCTACGCCGCGCGCGACCTGGCCGCGCTACGCCGCCTCGAAGCCCAGCCCGACTTCGCACCGCCCACGCCAACCACACCGCCCGCCCCGCCGACCCGCGCCGAAGTCCTGGCCGGCCTGCGCGCCGAGATCGAGCGCCTGACCGCCCTCACCGCCCGCCGCGAGCAGGAGCTCGACACCCTGGCCGCCAGCCCCGCCGTGCAGCTCAAGCTCGAAGCCACCTTCGCCCGCCGCGCCGGCCGCGACCTGCTGGCCGAGATGTCCACCGACCTGCAAGCCGAAGTGCAGCGGCTTGAGGGCGAACTTGCGTCTATCAGTTAGCTCGGCCAACATCCTCGTTCGACTGCACCACCTATCCATCTGAAGTAGGGGCGTTCACCTGCCATAGCGGTTTTGGCTAAGGACTGAACGCCCTAGTCTTGCTACCACCCAATCGTCAGCAAAACGCCAATGTCACCCACGAACATCACGCCCTTCGTCCCTATCGTTCCTCGGCCCTACCTCAATCAGAAATCAGCAATCCACAATCAGCAATCGCCCCCTTTGCAACTTCTCCCCACCCACTCCTGTAACTCTCCATAGACCACGCCAACTTGGCGCGGCCGATTACCGAAAGGAGTTGGTACTCACATGGCTGACGTCTCTGCCATCTTTGGCATCTTACTCGCGCTGGGCCTGGTCTTCCCCGGCCTGCTCACCGCCTGGTGGTTATTATTCCCGGCCACCGTCGAGCGCGCGCGCGTGCGGCTCGACCGCAGCCCGTGGCCGTGCCTCTGGCTGGGCGGCGTGCTCACCGCCGCGCTCGTCATCCCCATCGTCGTGCTCCTGGCGCTGCCGCTCGGCCCTGCCAAGCTCGCCGGCTGGACCCTCATCTTCGCCTCCCTCGGTCTCGCCAGCCTGGGCGCGGCCG